>NZ_FPBY01000305.1 GCF_900116755.1 Clostridium sp. DSM 8431 | reverse complement strand
TACCATTTTTTAAGGGGATTTTAAATAGCTATAAAAAATAATATGGTTTTAAAGCACTTTCATCTGCATTAATCTACTAAGTTGACGACATTGTACGTACGGTGGTGTGAGAGGTCGGTAATCAAAATAATAGATTACCTCTTACTCGATTTCCTAAATTCTAAACTTCATAGTTATGTTCACGTGCAGTAATGGTCTTTACAGAGACTTTTATATAATTTACTTTATTATGGTCAAAATCCATCTTTTTTAAAGAATCAGAATATTTGTTTTTAAATTTATTAAGGATATAATTTTGCTTAACTGAATTTGTTACTATTTCAGCAGTACCATTAACTTTAATAGTTTGATAAACATCTGTATAAAAATTTGAAATACTATTATCTAGGAAAATACTTATATTTCTGTTTTTTAATATAGTATTAACTAATATATTTGAATCAAAGCATATAAAAAAGAAATTTATTTTATTATTTTCTTCTAAAAATGTATATGCCATAGGCATAAGTTCAATATTATTTTCATTGCAAATCCCAATTATACATATATTTTTATCTTCAAAAATTGAAATAATTTCCTTGTGACAGAGTTTTCTATGATTATTTGTGTTCATAATAAGCATCTCCAAAGAATATTTTAATATATACTATGTTTAAAAAAATAAATATACACAAATATTGCAAGAAAAGTTGTATTTAATATTGATTGACAAAGATTAACATAAGTGAGAGAATTATTAAAGCAATATTATAGGTGGGGGAGAGAAAATACATGTTTAATTTGAAAGGAAAAACTTTAGCTTTTTTAACTGCTTTGCTACTTATATCGCAAGTTAATATTTCAGCGCAGGAGTCAAATAATTCAAATTTAAATGATATAGGGAAAACAGAAAGTAGTACAATTGAAATAAATTCAACAGATACAAATCAGTATAAAATGAGTAATGTAACTATTAATAATGATAATGTTACTGAAGCTTCAATGATGTCTATAACAGTAGATACTGGTTCTTTACATATAGAGCCGAGTCCTTTATATAATATTAATTATGATATTTTAGATAATCATAAGACTGCTGTAATTATATTTAAAGGAGAAAATGGTAAGGTTAGTGCAGAAAAGGTACAAGAGATATTAGATAACAATGTAACCTACACATTAAAAGATGGACAGGAACAAAATGTTACCATTAGAGTAAGTAATAATGAAGCTAAGATTCCAAGTGATGCAGCAATAAGTATGAGAGATGAAAAGGGAGTTTTGCATTATTACATGCATGTAAAGAATAAAAATGAAAAAGGTGAAGAGGTGCCTATTTCTTGGGATAAGGCATATGATTTAGCTAAAACATATAGGTTAGATGGATTAAAAGGATACTTAGTAACAATAACTTCTAAGGCTGAAGATGATGTTTTAAAAAGCATATCCAAAGATGGAGCATGGTCAGGTGGTAGTAGATTAACAATTGATAAATATGATGCTGATACAGTAAAGATAGATAAAACAAGAAAAAGAAAATATACTGAATCTGATAAAAAATGGATACCCCAAGTTGGATGTGATGAAAATGGATTTAGATACAATATTGACACAAAAGTATATGATTTTGGAGAAGATGATTTTAGATGGGCTTGTGGTCCTGAGGCCGGGCAAAAGTACAAGACCAGCTAATAATAGTCAAGTAAATTTTAAAAAATAATATTTTTTAAAAAAGGGT
>NZ_FPBY01000032.1 GCF_900116755.1 Clostridium sp. DSM 8431 | reverse complement strand
CAATACTACTTGAATTGCTGGAAACTCCTAAAGCTAACTAAACCACAACGTAAGCATGAAATAAAGTTAAGCGTGAAGGTTACGAAAGTAGAAAGAATTAGTTAGATGGCATAAGGTTAAATCCTAAGTGCATATACAATGGATAATCAGCAGGTAAGCTCTAAATAGGAGAAACTTCAACGACTATCCCTCCTGAGGGGAGTACACTACAAGCTATTGGTAGTGGAAGTGGGTAGACCTAAACAGGCAATGCTGTAGGATAAGATATAGTCTGTGCTTAATAGAAATATTAAGAAGTTCATAAGAGAACTGCATAAAAAGTAGCGTTTTATGTGAACGATAACCTTAAAAAGCGATTAAAGTTAAGAACTTACGGTTCTTATATATGTTATTTAAAAATTACGATAAACCTTTTAAAATATTTGATTATAATTTTTTTATATATGCTAATCCTATTATAAGGATGAATAATGAAAGAATATATAAAATCAAGTAGAGAGAAGGTGTTTGTAGTGGAAAAGGCTTATAAGTTTAGGATGTATCGGAATAAAAAGCAAGAAGAATTAATTAATAAAACATTTGGGTGCTGTAGATTTGTATATAATAGATATTTAGCTAAAAGAATTGAATTATACGAAAACAATAAAGAAACTTATTCTTATAAGCAATGTAGTTCAGATTTAACTAACTTAAAGAAAGAATTAGTATGGTTAAAAGAACCGGATAAATTTTCACTACAAAACTCACTTAAAGATTTAGAAGCTGCATATAAAAAATTCTTTAAAGAAAAGATAGGTTTTCCTAAATTTAAATCTAAAAAAACTAACAGATTTTCATACAGAACTAATTTTACTAATGGGAATATAGAATATTGTGGGAAATATTATGTTTCACTATGTTGTGCGGATATAGAAATCAAGAAGCTTGAAAATTCTAATAGTGATATTGGATTAGATTTAGGTATTAAAGAATTTCTTATTACAAGTAATGGCGAAACAATTAAAAATCCAAAATACTTAAAGAAGTCATTAAATAAACTTGCTAAGTTACAAAGAGGGCTGTCTCGAAAATCAAAAGGCAGTTCAAATAGAAATAAGGCAAGATTAAAAGTAGCAAGACTTCAAGAACGTATTTATAGTCAAAGAAAGGACTTCATGCAAAAGCTATCTACTAAATTAATAAGAGAAAATGATGTTATTTGCATTGAAGATTTGCAAGTTAAAAACATGATTAAGAATGAAAAACTTGCTAGATCAATAGCAGATGTATCATGGTCAGAATTTATAAGACAGTTAGAATATAAGGCTAATTGGTATGGTAGAGAAATAATTAAAGTAGATAAATTCTTTGCGAGTTCACAGCTATGCAATAAGTGTGGATATAAAAACGAAGAAGTAAAAGATTTAAAGATTAGAGAATGGATTTGCCCTAAATGTAATGCAGAACATAACAGAGATATAAATGCAGCGATAAATATATTAAACGAAGGATTAAGAAATATAACTATATAAATAGATAATATATATAAGAACCGTAGGAACTATGGGGATAGCTTGGGTTTGCTTAGTACAGAGTGGTACTATCGACCAAGAACCATGCGACTTTAGTCGTGGGAGGTTCAGAATTATGATTCTATGGATTATATGCTAAAGAGAAGGGTTAAAGAAGAGATTTTTAATAATAAAAATTTAAAGCATATAAAATTTATAATGGCATCAGAAGAGAGAATAGAAGATATTGAATTTGATAAAATATATAATATTGATAGTTTTAGTGTTAGAGAAGTTTATAAAAAAGTTATAAGAAATTATTTTTCTGATGCAGATGATTTTAAAGAATTTAAGTCTTATTTAAGAAAAAATAATCTTGAGTGTTTTTTATATAGACCTATTAACTTAAATTATATATTAAGGATTATAGAGAAAGGCTTTGATATCTCTTTTATATATGATTTAAAATCAGAGATAGATTTATATGAAAAATATATTGAAACTATTGTTAAAAGTAAAACTATAAAAAATGCAGCCTCCTATATTTCCTATTATATAGTGAAAAAAGGCATCAAAGGTATAAATGGAGTTAAACTTAGAGAATTAATAGCTGAAGCTTTAAGGGAATATGATAAAGAATATGATATTGATAAAGCTTTTTCTAAGATAAAAAAATTACTATTTAAGAAGAGTAGATGTGGAAATGATATTTATAGGGTTAAAGACAATAATATCATTATGACCTTTAGCTATAGGTATATGTGTAATAATAAGATTAAAGTTCAAAATATTATTAGTAATGATGAATTTTATAATTATTTTATGTGGAGATGTAGAATTGACTCAAAGTTTACCTTTGATAATATTTTCGAATTAGATGATGAATTTTTATATACTATATTAGCTAATATAGAGGATAAAAAGGTAGATAGATTTTATCCATATATTAAGTTGTTTTTTGCAAGTAAGTCATATTCAGAGCTTTTAAGGAAGTTAAATATAATTTTTCAAAGATTTAGATGGGATAGTTTAGTTCAAAATATGATTTTTGAATATCTTAAAGAATTAAGTGATGGTATACAAGATATTAATGATGTAATGAATGATAAAATTGTTTATTATATTTGTGAAGCTGAAAAAGTTAATAAGAAGAGTATGGGGAAAAAGTGGATTAGAGAAAGCAAAAATAATGAAGTTATAAAAAGAGTTTATTTAAATATTATTAAAGCAGATTATATTGAAGAATATAAGTTTTATAGAAAAATGTCTAAGGTGGCAGCTACTATAGAAAAGTAATTTTTACATAATAATACTAAAATGTTATAATTAAATTATGTCTAAAGACTATATTAAATTATGTGGGAGAAAATTTAATGAAAATAGTAAGGGGATTATTGGCATTAATTATTTTAATAGCTGCAAGCACGCCTATAGTTGTTGGATAAATACCTAATATATTTAGGTATTTTTTTTAGGCTTTATTTTTAAATAAAGTGATAAGTGAGACTAGCTATTCAAATATAGGTGGACGTCCCTTGAAGTTCGTACTTAAATAGGGATGTTCTCCTTTTATATTTATTGGGTTTTCATCAATTTTTGAAAATATAAATTTAAAAAGAGCTAAATAGTTTGCTAAATATTTAGTTGACACTCCTCTATACACAGCTATAAATCTCTTTAAGTTGCTATGAATGCTGTTTATTTTTTGAATATTGTATTGTTTAAATTCATGAAGTCCCTTTGGAATAGCTATATGACTTATTTTACAAAAGGATGATAATATCTTATAACTAAAAAGACTGTCTGTTATAAGTAAACTTTTTGGTTTTATAGTCTTACCAATACTTCTTATAAGATCATTTGATGAGGGCTTACCCATAGCTATTGGAGCAATAAATAAGTTGTTATTACTATCTAATGCAGTTAAAACACATACTTTTTCCTTAGATATGCCTCTATATCTTGCCTGACCTCCTCTTTTATGTGCTTTTCTTGGCATAACAAAGCCATCTTTAGAGTGATTTCCTTTAAAGGATTCTTGAAAGAAAGTTTCATCGCATTGAATTTTTGAAGATAAATCCAAGCATTTATAATGCTCTCTAATGGCATCTAAGATTTTATGGCGCCAGATAAAAGCTGTGCTAACTGCAATATTTAGCTCCTTTGATATTTTACTAAGAGAATATTGATTTATAAGGTATTCAATAAACTTAATCCAAGTTTCTAAATTCTTTTTAGATGAGAAAATAGGAGTATTAGTACTTTTAACAAAAGATTTTTTGCAAGTTTTACATAAATATCTTTGAGTTTCTTTATTCTTACCATTTTTAACTATGTATTTATTTTTACAATGAGGGCAAATTAATTCTGTTGTTTCTTTATTATTTGAAACATTAATTAAAATACTTATATCTATTAATAATTTCCTTTTAGCTGCATTACTTAAAAGTTTTATATTTTCTAGAATTTTAAAATAGTTATCTGAACACAAATCAATCACTTCCTAACAATCATTTGTTTAAATACTTGCCTATTTTTATCACTTTTATTCATAACACAGCCTTTTTTATGCAAATATTTGTGAGAAAAATGAGGAAAGCGTGTACAGCAAATATATAAATTTATAAAGTTTTATGATTAAAATATTAACGTTTACGAAAAATAAAACCTCAAGATTAAATCAAATGTTATACTATTTTTGTAATTTAATAGAAATGAGGGATGAAAAATGAAAAAAGCGTTAATTTTAATGTTAACCACAGCAATAGCTTTAAGCCAAAGTAGTACTTTCTTAGTAACAGCAAAGGCTGCAAACGTTTTAAGCTCAGCTGTAATTTCAACAAATGTAGAAAGTGGTTATATTACACGAGATCCTGTATACGATTTAAGTGATAGAAGTGTAAATAGACTAGAATCAGAACACTTTCAAATTATTTGGGGAAATGGTGATAAAACAGGAACGGTAAATAGACAGTTAGTAGAAGGTAATCTTCAAAATCTAGAAACTATAAGAGCATTTTATGTTGATGTATTAGGCATGAATGATCCATGTTCATCTATGACAGGAGCTATAAGTGGAAAGTATAAAACAAATCTTTATATTGCCAATACTGGACTTAATAAAATTGAAGATGACTGGGCTTACATGTCAGTTGATAGGGATGGACTTGGCTTTATGGTTTTAGATCCAGGTGCATTAAGAGTAGATCCACCTAGCTGGGTTGTTCCCCATGAATTTGCGCATGTTGTAACTTATCATATGGGTGGAGGTACAGCAAATGGATGGTATGAAGCTATGGCAAACTGGTTTAGAGATCAATATTTAGGAAGTTCTTATTATAGATATGGTAATAAGACGTATGGACCAGATGCAGACTTTTTTGGACCATTAGTATTTAATTCAGATTGGTATTTCCCACATACTAAGAACTGGTATGATGCATGGCCAATATTATTATATATAACTGAAAATCCAGATAATATGCAAGGTCTTGGACTTGATCTTATGAGAAGTATTTTAAGAGATAGAAGCACTGGAAGTATGTTTGATAAAATAGAAAGACTTTCAGGTACTCCACTAAAAGATATATTAGGTGGATATACAAAGAGAATGGTAACTTATGATTTCAAGAGACAAGCTTCCTATAAAGTAAGGTTAAATGAGCTTTTACAAAGTGGAAGCCACAATATGAATGAAATATATACTAAGCTTGAAAGACAAAGTGATGGAAGTTTAAAGGTACCTTATAACAGAGCACCAATGCAAGCAGGATATAATATAGATCCTTTAGATGTAGATTTAAATGCTAAAAAAGTTACTGTTGATTTTAATGGAAGTAAAGATAATGGAGCAGATTATAGAGTAACAATTGTATCAGAAACTTACTCTGGAGACACAAGATATTCAAGCACTTGGAATAGTGGTACAAATTCTTTAAATCTTCAAGGCGATGAAGATAAAGTTTATCTTGTTGTATGTGCTACACCTGATAAAATGAAAGATTTAGATATTTTTGCATCAGGAGAAGGTACAAGATATCCTTATTCAATAAAAGTTAGTACAAGCAATGAAGAAACTCCAGTGCAAGCTCAAAATTCTGAGCTTTCTACAGAGTATGCTGAATTTAATTCAGAAAATCCATCAGATGTTATAGTGCCAGTAAATTTAAATGGTAATAAAGTATCAAAAGTTAAATTAAACAATAAGACTCTTACAAAAGAATTAGATTATACAGTTGTTAAAAATACAAGCTGGGGAGATGTGTTAGTTTTCAAAAAAGAATATCTTAACACTCTTAAGGCAGGACAAAATAAGTTTGTAATTGATTTTACAGCAGGAAAGAGTTCAAATTTAACTATTAATATTCCTAATAAAAGTGATGTAGAAGAGCCTGTTATACCAACTGAACCTAAAGAGGGTAACTTTGAAATAATTTCAAAGACTTCAGATAACATTATTACAAATTGCATTAATACAGACTTAAGCATAAAACCAATAGGAAATAATTCTTATGACTTATCTAAGTTAAAAATAAGATATTATTATAGTGCAGAAGGAAACTGTGATGAAAGTGTATGGATAGATACAGCAGCTTTAAGCTATACAAGGGCTCCATGGTATATGGCAATTAATTCTACAGCAAATGCAGAAATTAAGAATATAAATTCATCTAAGGCAGATCACTATGTTGAATTCACTTTTAATAATAATGAAGTTATAGATAGTACAGCTACTCTTAATCTTAGAGCTAGAATTGCTAAAAATGATTGGAGTAATTTTGATTTAAGTAATGATTACTCATACAAAAATGTAAATGGAATAGTTGTATACTATAATGATCAAGTTATAAATGGTGTTGAACCTTAATATAGAAGAAAGGAAGTTAATTGAGAGATGAAAAATATAAGAAAACATATTTTAATGATAGCTGCTATTTCTTCTGTATGCATAGGGACAAGCCTTAATGCAAATGCATCTGTATATAATAATAAAAGTATGGAATTAAAACAGCCAGACAATTCATCTGTAGAGGTAAAAGTTACTGGAGATGAATATTATACTTCAATAGAAAGTATTGATGGCTATACTTTATGTAGAAATGATGAAGGCTGGATATGCTATGCTGACAAAGATGGTGATAGCTTAAAAGCATCAGATGAAGTTTATAATGGTGAAAATTATAAAGATAATAGACCTTTTTATAAAAAGATTTTTAGTGATGTAAAAAATAGATCTAAACATTTATCTAATTCAAGTAGAAAAGTTGAAGAAGAAATTACTGAAAATAGAGAAGAGCTAAATGCTAAGGAATCAGAAGAAAATGAAAAAGAAATTTTTAATAAGTATGCTTTAAAGGCTCAAACAAATTCTTATTCTAAAGAAGAGATAAATGGATTAACCATTTTAATAGATTTCCCAGATGTAAAAAGTTCTGTTACTAGAGAAGAGATAGACAGCTTTATTAATGAAAAAGGATATACTGGATTTAATAATAATGGGTCTGTAAGAGATTACTTTTATGATATTTCAGGTGGAAATGTTGAATATTCTAATACAGTAACTGAGTTTTATACTGCAAAACATGAAAAATCTTATTATGATAATGTAAATTCTACAGACTATGGTAAAGCTTTAGAGTTAGTAAGAGAAGCTTTAAATGGATTAAGAAGATCAGGTTTTGATTTTTCTACTTTATCTGTAGATGAAAATGGTGAGCCAAGAGCTGTTAATATACTTTATGCAGGTGATCCTGATGCAGGATGGGCTAATGGATTATGGCCTCATCAAGGTTATATTCCAGAAGGATTTTATTCTGGTGGAGTTAACATTCATAAATATCAGTTAAGTAACATTGGAACTGAATTATCATTAGATACTATGTGCCATGAAGACTGCCACCTTTTATTTGGTTTCCCAGATCTTTATGATGGGATAAATGGCTCAGGTGGATGTGGAACATATACTATAATGTCATATATTTCAGATATTAAAAATCCAGCACCACCAGATCCTTACTGCAGAAGCATTATTGCAGGATGGAATAATGCAATTGACTTAAATAGCATAAATAATTCTAAGATAGAAGCTGATTCTTCTGAAGCAGGAACTCATAGTGTTTATAAATGGACAAATACTAGTAATCCAAGGGAATATTATCTAATAGAAAATCTTGAAAGGAAAGGAAGATATGTTACTATTCCTGACTTTGGGTTAATGATTTGGCATATTGATGAAACAGGCGATAATTCAAGACCAGAAGGAACTACTTACAGTCATTATCAAGTATCAGTAGTTCAAGCAGATGGAAGAAAAGAAATTGAACAAAGCTATAATAATGGAGCCTTAGGAGACCTTTTCTATGGTGGATATAAAGATTCTTTTAATTATAGTACAAGCCCAAGTTCAAAGTGGTGGAATAACTCTGATTCAGGATTAAATATTTCAAATATAAGTGCTAAAGGGGATATAATGACATTTATTGTTGGCAATCCTTCTTATGTTGAAGAAGGTGGACAAGTAGAACAGCCAGAAAAGCCAGCTGTGCAAGATTCAATTATTGATGAAACAAACTATTATTTTTATAAATCATCACCAGAAAATATGATAATAAGGGTTAATTTAAATGGAAATGATGTATCATCAATAAAACTAGATAATAAAATATTAGTTAAGGGTGTAGATTACAATGTAGTTAAAAATACAAGCTGGGGAGAGGTAATTTCTATAGAACAAAGTTATTTAACTAATCTTTCTGAAGGGGCTAAAAAACTAAAAGTTAAATTTACAGCTGGCATAAGCGCTATATTAAATTTAAATATAGTAGGAGAAACAGTAGAGGAACCTTCACATGAAGAGGTTAGTGGAAATTTTGAAGTAAGTGCTAATAGTTTAAATACTTCAGGTAATACTTTAAATACACCTTTAACTATTAAGGCTATAGGAAATAAATCTTATGATTTATCTAAATTAAAAGTAAGATATTATTTTACAGCAGAGGGAGATGCTGATGAAACAGTATGGATAGATTCAGCTGCCATAAGCTATGATAGAGCTCCTTGGTATTTAAGTATCAATAGTAAAATGAATGGAAAAGTATATAGAATGAATAATATTAAAGCAAATGCTGACCATTATGTTGAATATACTTTTAGTGCAAATGATGTTTTAGATAATGGAGCATCTTTATATATTGGTGCAAGAATTGCTAAGAATGATTGGAGTAGTTTCAATTTTTTAAATGACTATTCTTATAATAATCCAAGTGGTGTTGTAATTTATTATAATGGAGAAATAGTTAATGGAGTAGAACCATAAAAATATTAAAAAAACTGCATGATTTTTCATGCAGTTTTTTTATACAACCTATTTGTATGTAGTATGAACTGAAGGTTCTTCTTCTCCATATGGACTTTGATCGTGAGCTTGGTTTTTCATACTTTCAGCATATTTTTTTGATGTTACATCTGCTTTGTTTTTTTCATTACAATTGCTATATTTCATAAGTATCCTCCTCCTGATATTACCATATATTTTAAAGGATATATGAATATTTTGTAAATAAATATTTATAAGACACAAACCTTCATAATTTAAAGAATGGATTACGCAATTATTATATGCTTTTTATAAAAAAATATTATAAAAAAATAAAAAAGTAGACAAATATAAAAAAATGTATTAATATAAATTCATATAATTCAAAGGGTATCGTCTATCGTATAAAGTTGATAATAAGGTTCAACAGTTTCTACCAGGTTACCATAAATAATCTGACTACGATATGTAAAATTTTAAACACATATCTCAATATCCTCACTTTTCATGCGATTAAGACGTATACTATTTGTAGCATGGAGGAATATACAAATGAAAAATTTCTTATCAAATTATTTTAATTTTCAAGAAAAAGAAACTAGTTTTAAAAAAGAAACAATAGGAGGACTTACAACCTTCTTTACAATGGCTTATGCTTTATTTTTAATTCCTAGTGTTTTATCAGAAACAGGAATGCCAAAAGAAAGTGTATTTACAGCAACTGCCCTTGTAGCAGCAGTAGGAACTTTTATAATGGGTGCAGTAGCTAAGTTTCCAATGGGATTAGCACCAGGAATTGGTCTTAATGCTTTTTTTGCATATAGTGTATGTTTAGGAATGAATATACCATGGCAAACTGCTTTAGCAGGTGTTTTAGTATCAGGTATTATTTTTCTTCTTATATCAGTTACAGGACTTAGAGAACTTATAATAACATCAATACCTCAAGATTTAAAATTTGCAGTAAGTGCAGGTATAGGTTTATTTATTGCTTTTGTTGGTTTTAAAAATGCAGGTATAATTGTTTCTAACCCTTCTACTTTTGTAGGTATAGGTGATTTTACTGATCCAAAAGTTTTACTTGCTATATTTGGTCTTTTAATTACAGCAATATTTATGGTTAGAGGTTCAAAAATTGCAATTTTCTTAGGAATGGTTTTTACAGCTATAGTTGGATTACTTACAGGAATTATATCAGTTCCAGATGCAGTAGTATCAACACCACCATCAATGGCACCAACATTTGGGGTTGCAATTTCTAATATAAAAGATGTATTTAATTCACAAATGGCATTAGTTATTTTTACATTATTATTTATGGACTTTTTTGATACAGCAGGAACTTTAGTTGCAGTTGGAGCAGAAGCAGGTCTTATGAAGGAAGATGGAAGCATAGAAAATGGTTCAAGAGCATTATTAGCAGATTCCATTGCAACATGCATAGGCTCAATTTTTGGGACAACCAATACAACAGCTTATGTTGAATCATTATCAGGAATTTCGGTAGGAGCTAGAACAGGATTTTCAAGTATAGTTGCAGGAGTGTTATTTTTAATTTCATTATTTTTCTCACCACTTTTAAGTGTAGTAACTAGTGAAGTTACAGCAGCAGCTTTAATAATTGTTGGATCACTTATGTGCAGCAACTTAAGAAACATTAATTGGGATGATTCTGAAATATCTATTCCAGCATTTTTAACAGTAATTATGATGCCACTTACATATAGCATAGGAGAAGGTATTGCCTGTGGATTTTTAAGCTATGTTATATTAAATGTATTTAAAGGAAACTATAAAAAAGTACATCCAGTTATGTATTGCTTAGGAGTATTATTCTTAATATACTTTGTAGTAAAATAATATAAATAAGGCTGTTACGCTAAAGAAAATAGCGTAGCAGCCTTTTTAAAATTTAGAATTAATTAGGAATTGCGAATGAAGGAAAAAACTCCACAGGAGTTTCAACCTCCATTCTACATTACCCCTTTAATCCTCTTGATTGTCTATCCATATCTTCAACAACAATGTCAAATATTTCTCCAAGAGTAGAACAGTATTCTAATACCTTCCATGGTTCATTTGTGTGGTAATGAATTTTTATAAGTTCATCATCACCAACAGCTAAAAGAGAATCTCCTACAAAATTCTCAACAAAATATTCATTTATTTTATCTTCATCAAGATCTTTTCCTTCAATTAATAATTGTGTATCATATCTAAATTCAAGCATAAAAAATGCCTCCTTCCTTTAGTAGTATACCATATAGATATAGGAAATAAAAAATCAGTATTTTATAACATTTTCAATATTTTCTAATACTATAATTATAAAAAGATAAATAGGAGGAGAATGTGGAAAATAAAAAGGATTTTTATCTTAATGCGGAAACTGGAAATTATCTTGTTATATATAGAGGAGAATTTAAAGAACAGATTGATAAGTTAGATTATGCCACAGGAGATGTTTTAACTAATACGGGGATAGGGGTTATTTCCTTAAGACCTGAAAATCTAGAAAGGCTTTTAAAAGATGTGCCTTCTATTGTTTATGTGGATTTTAGAATGATGTATGCCCTTGGAGAAACAATGCCTAGTATGGTGGGAAATATTAATCATATAAAGATTAACCCTTATTTAGACCTTAATGGTTTAGGAGTTACAGTAGGAATTATTGATACTGGTGTAGATTATTTAAATAAATATCTTATTAATGAAGATGGAACTTCAAGAATCACAAAGATATGGGATCAAAGCATACCTGGCAGTAATAATGATGGAGAATACATAGGGAGAGTTTATAGAAATGAAGAGATAAATAGAGCCCTTGAATCCGCAAGAAATAATCAAAATCCATATAACATTGTTCAATCTAGAGATACTAGGAATCATGGTACAAGAATTGCAACTATTATTGGAGGAAGAGGAGAAAATGAATTTGATTATTCAGGAATTGCACCTCAGTGTAACTTTATAGTTGTAAAGCTTCTTGAAAGTGAAGATTTTAAGTTAGCTATGAGTAAAAATGGGATAAATGATAAGGCTGCTTATAATGTTTCTGAAGTTGTGGCAGCCTTAGAATTTATGAGAAAAGAATTTTTTAAGCTTCAAAGTAAAGCTATGGTAGTTTATCTAGGAGTCGGTGCTACAGAGGGAAGTCATGATGGAAAAAACCTTATTTCTCAATATGTTGATACTCTTGGAGCTATTAGAGGAATGTGCTTTGTTACTGGAGCTGGAAATGAGGGAGATAGTAGTGGCCATAGAACTGGATTTTTAAGATATCCAGGTGATACTGTAGTTAATGAACTTTCAGTACCAAGAGAAATTGAGAATTTAACTTTATTTATATGGGTAGAGAGACCTGATAGAGCTGCTGTTAATGTTGTTTCACCAAATGGAGAATCTTCTAGCATTATTCAGGTAAAAATTAATAGAAAAGAAGAATATAGATTTGTTTTTACAGCAACAAGAATGAAAGTAACCTTTAGAAGCCCTGATCCATTTACAGGAAATGAGGTTATTATAATAGAATTTAAAAATTTAAAGCCAGGAATATGGAGAATAAATTTAGTAGGTAGTTATGTGGTAAATGGTAGATTTGATATATGGCTTCCACCTCATGAATTAATTCCAGAAGGATTAAAATTTTTAGAAGCTACTGAGAAAAATACTGTAACTATACCCTCAACAGCTATTAATTTTATATCTGTAAGTTATTATGGAGAAGATGAAAGAATTGTAGCATCTTCAGGAAAGGGAATTTTAAGAAGTTATACCTTTAAAGAACCTTCTAATATTTCTGATGTTTCAACTCTAGGAGTTAATATTGCAGTTCCTTCTCCTTTAGGAATTATTACAGGTATGTCAGGAAGTTCAGCTGCTAGCGCAATTGTTGCAGGAGGATGTGCACTTTTATTAGAGTGGGGCATTATACAAGGGAATGATAGTACCATGTATTCTAGGAAGATGAGAAGTTATTTAATTTATGGAGCAAGAAGAAGTAGAAATGAAGTTTTCCCAAGTATAAATTTAGGTTATGGAATTTTTGATCTTTTAAATATATTTAATGGCATAGCAAGAATTTATAATACTTCAACCTTAGGAAGAGGTCTTTTAACATCTGATGAAAATAGTGATTATATTGAAGAGAAAATAGATGAAAATATTTTTTTAAGAATACCAAAAGCAAATTCAGGAGGTATAATATGGAGCAGAATTCTTTAATAACTAATTTGTTAAAAGATGTTGATTACTATGAATATCTAGTGCAGTATCAAGGTGATATTTTAGCAGAAATGAAAAGTTATCCACAGTATAAAGTAATTATAATTAACGATAAGTATGCAATTTTGATAATTTCAAAAGATGATAGTAGCATTGTTGATGAAGAAACAAACTTTTCTACAATAGTTTATATTAAGCCTCCAGAAATGTTTACTTTACAGAGTATTAGTCCCAAAAGTGCTTCTCAAGTTAGTTTTATTCAATGCGATAAACCCTTAAGTTTATATGGAGATGGAGTGGATATTGCAATACTAGATACAGGTATTGATTATTTAAATGAAGAATTTATGGATGATGAAGGGAAAACTAGAGTAAATCTTATATGGGATCAGACTATATCTAGAGACGATCAGAAATATGATATAAGTGTACCTTTTGGCCATGTGTTTTCAAAGGAAGAAATTCAAAGTGCTATAGATGCAAAAAGAAGAGGTGAGAATCCCTATAATATAGTTCCAAGTGTAGATGAAATAGGTCATGGAACAGAAATGGCAGGAATTATAGCAGCTTCAGGAAAGAATAAAGATTTTACTGGTATGGTTCCTAAAAGCAGTATTATTGCCATAAAACTTATAGAAGATTATGCATTTGAAAAGTATTTTTATTCAGAAGTGCCTGTTTTCAATATTTCTATAATTTTTTCTGCTTTAGAATTTCTATATCAATATGCTTTAAAAAATTCAAGACCAATGGTAATTTATTTTCCTTTAGGAAGTAACTTAGGGAATCATAATGGAACTGCAATATTAGATCAATTTATAAATGCTATATCTTTAACAACAAAGATTATAGTAGTTACGGGTACTGGAAATGAACAAAGATCAGGATGTCATACTTCAGGAAGACTTAGTGAAAATGAAAAAACTAAATTTATTAATATACATGTATCAAAGGAAGAAAAGAACTTGTGGGTTGAGATATGGGTAGAAAATCCTAATATTTTTTCAGTGGATGTTATTTCACCTTCTGGAGAAAGTAGTGGAGTAGTAAATACATTAATTAATAGAACTAGTAACTATAATTATATTTTTGAAAAGACAAATATGAAGGTTAATTATTATCTTCCTGAAGAAAGTACAGGAGCTGAACTTATTAGAATTAGATTTTATGATTTACAGCCTGGTATATGGGGGCTTAGAATTATAGGTAATGAGATTTTTGATGGGCAGTTTAATGTATGGATGCCTCAAAGAGGAATAACTCATAGGGGAACTTATTTTAGCCCTGATGATATTTATGGAACTATAACCAATCCAGGAAATACTGAAATTACAGCTACTGTGGCAGCTTATAATCAAAACAATAATACCTTAGTAGATTATTCAGGAATTGCACCTCAAAATAGTAGTATTATTGATGTGGCAGCTGGAGGTGTTAATGCTTTAACCTTTACGTCTGGAGGAAAACCAGTTTTAGTTAATGGTACAAGTGTTGCAGCAGCTATAGTAGCTGGTGCCTGTGCAATGTTACTTGAGTGGGGGGTAGTAGAGGGAAACTATCCTAATATGTATGCTATGACTATTAAAACCTATTTAAAAAGAGGAGTTACAAGGAGAAGTGGAGATAATATATATCCTAACTCTAATTGGGGATATGGTATTCTAAATATTTACAATATATTTAATGAAATTAATTAGAAAATAAGAAAACTGTTTATGGGAAGAGAGTATCTTTCATAAACAGTTTCTTTTTGCCTAAAAATATAGGTCAGATAAATCACAAAAATACAATAATTATTTTAAAATATTCAAAAGAATATTTTAAAAAAGTTGAAATTGAAATAATAAGTTTATTGGTAGGAGTAACATTAATTACATCTACTTGTGCATCAGCAAGGGCATTTTCATATTATTATGCTAGTAGTCAACTATGTTTAGAATGTGGTTATAAGAATATAGTAGATATGGGTTTAAGAATCTTAAAATTTTTCAATAATGAAGGGAAAACAGTTGTTATAGTTACTCATGATGAAAAAAGTTACATCATATTATAATAGAATAATAAAAATTTTAAATATTTAATTAGTTTTCATTTAATGCCTTAATTAGTATTGATAATTTAACTTATGCTATAATGTTGTAGTATAAATTACATGTAAAAAGAGGTGATATTTTTGAAGATACATAAAGATTTAAAAAAAGCTATAACGTGGCTTTGTAGTGATAAAAATAAGATACTAGATTATGGATGTGGAAATGGTGTTTTATTAATAGAAGCATTAAAAGAAAATGAAAATGCCAGAGGCTTTGGAATAGATATTTCAGAAAATGCAATTTTCTTAGCTGAAAAAAATGTAAAAGAAAATAATCTTTCAGATAGGGCAAACTTTAGATGTGGTAGTGTTGAAATTTTAAAAACAATTAAAGATAATAGATATGAAGCTGTAATTTTAGCTAATATACTAGACAGTATGACCATTATGGATAGTTACATATTATTAGATCATTTGAAGAAAATAGTAAAAGATGAAGGAAAGATTTTTGTTAAAGTAAGACCTTATAAAAATAAGGAGGAACTTAAAAGTTTAGGAGCAGTAATGCTTAATGATGAGCTTTTTGAAATGGAAGAAGATAACCTTTTAAGAAACTTAACTACTGAAAAATGGATTGATATTCTAAAAGATTACTTTGAAATTAAAGAGGAAATTGATGTTTCTAAAGATCATGATAGAATATTCCTTATGGTTAATAAGAAAACTAAATAAATATGCTGTATGAAGAGTAGATATATCTGAATGATTAAAAAATATTTAGATATATCTACTTTTTTAATTAAATTAAAGTTCGTAACAAATGATACAGAAAAAATATCATATGTATAGTAATATAATTTCATGGTTTTGACGTGAAGAATACGCCAAAGGTTACTAAATAAAAATGAGACATTTTACAACATACTAAATTTATAAAAAGGATAAAAACAAGGGAGGAAAATAATATGAGCCTATTTTTGGGAAAAATACATTATTGGCTATTTAATAAAATACAATGGTTTGAAGGTTTAGAAAGAGATGTTATAGTATTAGCTAAAAACAGTGGTTTAGATGTTGATACTCTTACAAAAGAAATAAATGCAAAGTATGGTGAACCAACTCCCAATAAACCACTTGAAGATATGATAGATACAGGAAATATCCATGGTTGGCTACAAGGAAAGATCCATGCAGCAGAAGGAAGAATGGCAGCTTGGACTAATGCTTTACTTAGCACTAATAATAAAGAAGTAAAGAAAGCTTTAGAAAATATTTATATAGAACAAGGAATTAAAGCAGGAAAAGAAGTTATAGCTGAAACAAAATTAGATAGTGCAGAAGAAATCTATAATGCTGTTAATGACTATATATTAGATGGTATGCCATGTGATAGAGTTAACGTTATAGAAGAATCAAATTCAGAAATAGTAAGCTTTAGAAGAAGCATGTGCGTTCATAAAGAAGTTTGGGAAAGAGAAGACGTAAATGTTGATACATTTTATGGATTAAGAAAGCTTTGGGTAGAAAGTTTTATACAAACAATCAATGATGAATTTGAATATGTAGAAGAAAATGGAGTAATGAGCATAAGAAGAAAGTAATTAAAAGGGAGTGTATTGAATTTATGAAATCAATTGAGCTAATGGTTAAGGAACATGAAAATGTAACACGTATAATAAAGGTTGCAAGAAAGTTATGTTATAAAATTGTTAAAAATGAAGATGTTGATTATGATAATTTTTATAAAGTAGCTGATTTTATACAAAATTATGCTGATAAAATACATCATAACAAGGAAGAAGGATTCTTATTTAATAAGATGATGGATGAAATGGGAAAAGTAGCTGAAAAGTTAGTTAAACATGGCATGCTTGTAGAACATGACTTAGGAAGACTTTATGTTTCAGAACTATTAGAAGCCCTTGAAAGTTACAAAAACGGTAATGATGAAGCAAGAGTAGACATTATAGGAAGTACAATTTCTTATACAAATTTATTAACAAGACATATAGAAAAAGAAAATAATGTGGTTTATAAGTTTGCTGAAAAGTCTTTAAGTGAAGAAACTAAAAAAGAAATTGAAGAAAACTGTGAAAAGTTTGAAAAAGAAAATGCTAAGAATAAAGAAAAATATTTACAGATCCTTGATGAGCTTGAAAAGAAGTTAGAAGCTTAAGGTAAATATATCAAATAAAATTTAAGGTGGTATATAGTTTGTATAAAATTATACTTTAAGTTTAAAACACCCCTTAAGCTTCTAAAAAAATTAACCATACTGGTTATATAAAATGTGATTAGGTTTTTCTAGAATACATAGTTTAAAAAGAATTTCCTAAGCACATTTTTTATTATAGACTTAAAAAATAAATACTATACATATTCTAAGGAAATTTATATAATTAATACATAATTTTATGTTTGAGAGGTACGAAATGGAAGTTTGTTATATTGATATAAGCTGCATAAATTATGAGGATTATATAGATTTCCTTTTAAGTTTTGTGGATGAAAATAAAAAGAAAAAAGCTTTAAGATTTATACGTAAGGAAGATAGAATTAGAACTTTAATTGCTGATATTATGGTAAGAAGCTATGTTTGTGAGAAATATAATTACAAAAATAAAGATATAATTTATGGATATAATGAGTTTAAGAAACCATACTTAATTAATAAAGATAATATAAATTTTAATGTATCCCATTCAGGAAAATATGTGGTAGCAGCCTTTGATAATGAAGCTATTGGGGTAGACGTTGAAAAAATAAATAAAGATACAGAATATAAAGTCTTAGCAAAAAACTTTTATACTAAAAATGAATATTTAAGAATTGAAAATTTAAATGAAGAAAAAAGCATAATAGAATTTTTTAAACTTTGGACCTTTAAAGAAAGTTATATAAAATTTGAAGGCAAGGGGCTAAGTATTCCCCTTAATTCTTTTGAAATAGAAAAGAATAATGAAAATAATACATATTATCTAAAAGATAATGAAAAAAATATATATTTCAATAATTTTAATATAGATGAGGAGTATGAATTATCCTGCTGCTCAAGAAAAAAAGATGCTATATTAAAAGAAATAACATTTAATGATTTAATATATAGTATGAAAAAGTATTTGTAACTTTATATAATGGCTGTATTTTTAAATAAAGTGATAAGTAAAACTAGCTATTTAAATATAGGTGGACGTCCCTTAAAGTTCGTACTTAAATAGGGATGTTCTCCTTTGATATTTTGCTAAGAGAATATTGATTTATAAGATATTCAATGAACCTAATCCAAGTTTCTAAATTCTTTTTAGATGAGAAAATAGAAGTATTGGTGCTATTAACAAAAGATTTTCTACAAGTCTTACATAGATACCTTTGAGTTTCTTTATTCTTACCATTTTTAACTATGTATTTATTTTTGCAATGAGGGCAAATTAATTCTGTTGTTTCTTTATTATTTGAAATATTAATAAGTACTTATATAAGCACAAATCAATCACTTCCGAGTATCATATGTTTAGATGTTTACCTATTTTTATCACTTTTATTCATAAAACAGCCAAATAAAATAGAGTTTTGTAAAGAATGCCTGTATAATGAGTATATTACATTATAAGGGGGAGACAAAATGGATACGTTAATGGAATTATCAGACTACCTAAAGGAACTAAATGCAGTTTCAATTATAGTAAGACTTTTAATGGCTGTAATTTGTGGAGGAGTAGTTGGAATTGAAAGGGGAAGAAAAGGACAAGCTGCAGGTTGTAGAACTCATATGCTTGTATGTTTAGGAGCTACTTCAGTTATGATGACTAATATTTATGCAATATCAGAATTTAATGCATCATCAGATCCTACAAGAATTGGAGCACAAGTAGTAAGTGGTATTGGTTTTTTAGGTGCAGGAACTATTCTTGTAACTAGCAAAAATCAAATAAGAGGATTAACTACAGCAGCAGGTCTTTGGGCATCTGCATGTATGGGACTTGCAATAGGTATAGGTTTTTATGAGCTTGCTATTATAGGAATAATTTTTATATTTGGAGTAATAGCTGTTATAAATAAATTTGATAAAAGGGTTTATGGTATATCTAAAGTTATGGATGTTTATATAGAATTTTTAAAGCCTGAAGTTTTAAGGGAGGTTATTTGTTTTTTGAGAGAAAAAAACATAAAAATATTAAGTATACAAGTTGTTAAAGATAAAACTTTAGATAAATCAAGGTCAGGAGCTATAATCGGAATAAAAACAAAGGAAAGATTTGATCATTCAGATGTAATAGCTGAATTTTGGGAAATAGAAGGTATTGAGTTTGTAGAAGAAGTATAGTGATAAAAAATTAGATATTTAAATATAGGTGGATATCCTTTTAAATTTTTATAAGGATGTTCACCTTTTCTTTTTTTGAGCTTTTCTAGGCATAACAAAACCATCACTTATTTTTAAGCTGTAAATATAAAGCGTGATTAAAAAAAGCATATCTTTTAAGAGTCAAAATAGTATGTTTTAAGAATATTCGTTGTGTTATTTTTAAACAATTTTTAAAATAAAAGTAAGTCGTTTAAGACAAATTTAGGAGGGATTTTTGATATGAAGAGAAAACATATTGCTTTACTTTTAGCATGTTCAATGGTTTTAGGCTTTACGCCTCAAGCTTCTATTGGGGCTAAAGCAGCTACCAATGACAATGTTGTATTTCTAAATGATTTTGAAGCATCAAAGCTTCCAGATGAAGTTTCAGGAGTATTAAAATCATCAGATGTTGCAATAAAATCTTTAGGAGACAACAAGGCATTAAAAATTGCATCAAAATTTGATGGAACAGATGATTGGGATAATAATAAACATGAAATAGCATTTACTACATCTAATCAAGATTTAGTAAAGGGATCAAAGGTTGAATATGATATTATCATTCCAACAGCTAATAAAAACTTTAATGGATTAATGAAAAGTGCAGGAGGCTTTACAACTCATGACACATCCACAGATGAATGGGGATGGGCAAGCTTAGATTGTGGAGATATAAAGAGCACTGCCTTTTCAGATATGGGTGATGGATACTCAAAGGTACATGTAAGTACTACTCTTACAGAAGATGTTAAGGGAGCTTGCAAATTAGATATTCAAATAGATGCATATGAATGTACTTATGCAGGAGATATGTATTTAGATAATGTTAAAATTTCTAAACCAGCATCTTCAGAAAATAAATCAAAAGATACTATAATTTTTGAAAATGATTTAGAAACTTCAAAACTTCCAGATGAAGTTTCAGGAGTATTAAAATCAACTGATGTTACTGCAGCTTCATTAGAAGAAGATAATACAGCATTAAAGATTAAGTCTAAATTTGATGGGACTGATTCTTGGGAAGATAACATACATCAAATTAGTTATAAAACTAACTATACTAAGGACCTATCAAAGGATGCTAAAATTGAATATGATATTATAATTCCAACAGCTAATAAGTCATTTACTGGACAAATGAAAGGTGCAGGTGGAGTTACAACTCATGATGAATCAACTGATGAATGGGGATGGGTAAACTTTAACGTCCAAGATATAACTAGTTCAGATTTTGTTGATATGGGTAATGGATATTCAAAGGTACATGTTGCTCAAACTATGGAAGGTGAAGTAAAGGGATTATTTAAAATTGATTTACAAATAGTAGCTTGGGAATGTACTTATTCTGGAGACTTCTATGTAGATAATATTAAATATTCAGAACCAGGAAAAGAAACTCCAGGTGAAGGAAGTGTAGTTACTGATAAGAATATTTACTACAGTGATTTTGAAGCTAATCAAATGCCAAACACTGTAACAGGTGTTATTTCTGCAAGTGATCTTTCTATAGAAAAGGTAAATGACAGCAATGCATTAAAGGTTCCAACTAAGTTTGATGGAACAGATGACTGGGAAAATAATAATCATCAAATGGTATTTGATGCTAAGAGTGATGATGATGTTACAAAGGATGCTAAACTTGAATTTGACCTTTTAATTCCTACAAAGAATAAGAATTTTGATGGACAAATGAAGATAGCAGGTGGATTCACTACTTTTGATGGAGATAATTGGGCTTGGGTTAATAATAGTATGGCAGATATTAAGAGCTCAGACTTTACTGACCTTGGCAACGGATATTCATTAAAGCATGTAGTAGTTAATCCTTCAGATGTAGTTAAGGGAATGCAAAATATTAATCTTCAAATAGATGCTTATGAATGTACTTACAAAGGTGATATTTATATAGATAATTTAAGATTACATGAATCAAAGACTTCAGAAGCAGAAGTAGCTACAGGACTTATCTGGGACTTCAATGATGCTTCTAAGGGATTAGATGGATGGAAGTATGATAGCGACTATGATTATCATGGAACTCATGATGTTTCATATGATACAAGCTTCACAGGAAGTGGTTCATTAAAATTTGATCTTGACTTTACAAAGGATTCAAGTGCAGGATGGTCAGAAGTTAAACTTAGCAACTGGGTAAGTGATGGAATTAATATGGGTGAATACAACACTATTAAGTTTAACCTATACTATAATCCAGCTAATATGACTAAGGGATCATTTAAATCTCAATTCTGGATAAACTCTGATATTAATAAGAGTACAGATATTGATTTTGCTAAATCTGAATATCTTGGAAATGGTGTAAGCAAAGTTCCAGTAAGTATGACATTTGATAGTAAAGATGTTAAAGCTAATAATGTAATTCTTACATTAGTTGGTTCTTCAACTGATTATAAGGGTGCTATGTATATAGATGATATTAACTTATGTAATACAAAGGTTAAAGATATCTATGTTAATAAAACAGTAGAAGCTACATCTAATCCAACAAAGGTTGATATATCAAGCCTTCAAACACCAAGTTCAGTACAACTTGTTGACTCAAAGGCAACAGATTCAACAGCAAGCCTTTTAGCTTACTTAAAGGGAATTGGACAAAGTAAGTATGCAATATTTGGACATCAAGATCCAACAACATACAAAGCTGGTACAATGCCAAATGGTGCTACTTCAGACGTTGAAGATTTAACTGGTTCACTTCCAGGAGTATGTGGTATAGATGGATTATCATTTACAGGAGCAGAACTTCAATTAAAGCCAGGAGATACAAGAGACCTAGTTACAGCAACAGCTGATGTATGTAAAGAAGAAGCAGCTAAGGGTTCAATTTTAACACTTTCTGTTCACATGCCAAACTTTGCAAGAGTAGCTGAAAAAGGTAAGAAGAATGGAAAATATGATTACTCAGGATATACTGTAGCTGATATGGAAGGTAATGTTGCTGAGAGAATATTACCAGGTGGAGACTTAAATGAAGTTTATAATGGATACCTTGATATGGTAGCTGATTTTGGTCACCAAATGGATGAAGTAGATGTTCCAATATTATTTAGACCTCTTCATGAATGTAACGGAAGCTGGTTCTGGTGGGGCAAAGGTGCTTGTGATGATGATACTTACAAGAGTCTATTTGCTTACACTGTAGAATATTTAAGAGATACTAAGAACGTTCATAACTTCTTATATGTATTCTCACCAAATGGACCATTTATAGATGAAAATGACTATTTACAAAGATATCCAGGAGATGCCTTTGTTGATATTATGGGTATAGACCAATATCACAACAATCCAAAGGGAGGCCCAGAAATTGATGGATGGTTTAAGAGCCTTAAAGATAGTATTGCAATAGTTGATGCAGCAGCTGAAAAACATGGAAAATTATCTACTGTTTCAGAAACTGGTATAGCAACAACTAAGGGTTCACTTTATGAACAAAATGGTGCTACAGCTGTTTCAGGAAACCTTGATAAAGATTGGTATCAACATGTAGCTGAAATAGTAAGTGAATCAAATATGCCATTCTATATGGTATGGGCAAACTTTGCTAAGGACAACTTCTATGTTCCATATATGGTTGATGAAACTAAGGGACATGAAATGGTTGATAACTTTATTAATTACTATAATGATGAAAACTCAGTATTTGCAAATGGAGTTGGTGATTATAGAGAAGTAAAAGTTAACAAGGGAGACGCATTCTCATATGCTTATATTGAAAGCCCAGCACCAGGAAGCAGAGTATTAAATCCTGCAACAATTAAAGCTAAGGTAAGTGCTGATTCAACAGATATTAAGTTTAATGTTAAAGCGGGAGATGAATTAGTTGCTACATTAGATGCTAAATTAAATGAAGCAAGTGGTCTTTATGAAGCTGATATTGATGAAGCTTTACTTAATAAAATAGGTAAGAAAGTTGGATCTATTGAAGTTACAATTGATGGTGAAGTTAAGACATCAGCTAAATATACTTTCAACATTCCAGTTCCAGAAATCAAGAATGATGTTGTAGATGATTTTGAAGCTTATGGAGATGAAGATTCACTTCTTCAAGGAGCTTGGGGAACAAACTGTGGTGCAGGATGTTCATTAACTCCAACTCTTGTAAAAGATGAAGACGGAAATCACAAGATGAAATTTAACTATAAGATTTCTACAGAGGTTCTTGAAGAAGGATATGCAGGAATGTTAAATACTAAGAAGTGTGACTGGTCAGCATATGATGCATTACAAATTTATATTAAACCAGATGGAAATGCTCAAAAGTTAGTTGTTCAAATTACTTGTAATGGTGAAGACTTTGAAGTTCATCTACCAGAATTTGCAGGAACAACAGAAGGTACGACACTCGTAATTCCATTTAGCGAATTCAAGGGTAAACAAAATGGAACATTTGATCCAGCTAATATTACAAGCTTTGGATTATGGTGTAATACTATAGTTCCAGAAGGACATACAGGAGCATGGACAGTAGATTCATCATTTGAATTTGATAATATTAAAGCTGTTAAACAGTCTGAAGTAAATACTGGAGCTGAAGACTTAGAAAAGGCAGTAAAAGCAGTAGAAAAAGCTGAAAATAGTAAGACTCAAGCTGACATAACTGAAGCAGAAAAATTAATTGCAAAACTTGAAAGTGGAAAAGATAAGACTGACCTTGAAGCAAGAATTAAAGTTGTTAAAGATAGTCTTGTAGATACTAATACAGTTACAGTTAAGGATGCAAATCTTAAGTCAGCAATCTGTAAATTATTAAATAAATCAGTAACAGATACTTTAACTAAGGCTGATATGGCAAAGGTTAAGAATCTTGATGCTAAAAACTTAGGAATTACTTCTCTTGAAGGTTTAGAGTATGCAACTAACTTAAGAGATCTTGATGTGACAGGAAATAGCATTACAGATGTTACACCTATAACATCATTAATGTCATTAAAATACTTATCGTTAGATAATAACTCTGTAACAGATGCTATGTTAAATACATTATCATCAATGACTTCTTTATTAAGCTTAAGTGTTACTGGTACAAAGGTTACAAATATTGATCCTGTAGCTAAGTTAGTAAACCTAAAATATTTATATATTTCAAATACAGATGTTTCTGATTTAACTCCAGTAAAAGGTCTTTCAGAATTAAGATATTTATATCTATGCAATACTAAGGTTAAAGATATTGCACCAGTATATTCATGCCAAAAGTTAATGATACTTGGTATTTCAGGAAATGGAATGAACTATAATATTTGGGGATTAAAATCACAATTACCTAACTTAAAATCTGTAGTAAATGACTAAAACCATATAAAATTATAATAAAAAAACTGCTGCACTAAAGTTTGAGTGCGGCAGTTTTTCTATATTACTATAATAGTGCAAAAATGCTTGAATAATTTTACAACTGAATAAAATAAAAAAACATTTATGATAAATCTCTGTTATAATTAAGTTCCTACACAAAATTCAACAAGGAGATACATAAATGTTTCAGAACACAATTATATCAAACGAACCATCAATATACAAATTTTTTAATCAATTAAATTTTGATTTTTACTTAACAAATCCTCAGTTAAAGCATTTAGAAAATATCATGAATGCTATGATATTTTCTAAATGCTTTAATGGTAAGATTTCCGACATAGCGGAGCTT
>NZ_FPBY01000079.1 GCF_900116755.1 Clostridium sp. DSM 8431 | reverse complement strand
CATATACTTTGGTGGGCACAACAGGGCTCGAACCTGTGACCCCCTGCTTGTAAGGCAGGTGCTCTCCCAGCTGAGCTATGCGCCCAAAGTAATAAAATAAATATTTAAAATGGTGACTCCTAGGGGAATCGAACCCCTGTTACCACCGTGAAAGGGTGGTGTCTTAACCGCTTGACCAAGGAGCCAAATGTCACTGTCTTTGCTCACCGTACTCGGTGGCGCTGACCACATAGACTATAATACAGAAATTAATTAATTGTGTCAACATATTTTTTATATTTTTTTTTATTTTTTTATTTTCGCTATTTCTTATACATATGTACAATTATACTTAAACCGTTGAATTTACTAGGTTTTTAAGGGCTTTTTCGTAAGATTCTATGACTGATTTTTTTCTCTTAATTTCTTCATTTAATTTTTCAATTTGCTTCTTTGATGCCTCTTTAAACTCATCAATTTGTATAGGTTGTATTTTTATAGAATAACCTTCTTTCTTAAAATTTTGTCCTGATGAATCAATAATATACGGGTTTTTATTATTTATCATGCATATTATTTCTTTATTCCATATACCTCTTTTATTAACATTATATTTATCTCTAAGTAAATTGAAGTCACTCATATTTTCATTAATCTCATCTTCTATACATTCTTTTAGCATTTTATAAAAAAATACTGAAATTCCTCTATTTAATTTTATCTTTAAAAATTCTTTATTTTCTATTAAAAATTTATCTATTTCTCCCTCTTCAATAAGCTCTACATCATCATATCTATAATTTTTTAACCCAGTCCCAGATGGATAATTAACAATAATATCTACATAAGTCATTCTTCTAACTTTAAATTCTGCACCTTTATCTTCACACTCTGCAATAACTTTAGCTTTCAATTTTCTCACCTCTTTTTTACTAGTATTCCTCTCTTTATTCACTAATATTACTATGTTAAAATTTATTTATACTCAATGAAAAGGAGATATTTTAATATGATACATCATGACATAATAATTGTTGGTGGCGGTGCTTCTGGATTAATGGCTGCTATAATTGCAAAAGATCTAGGAAAAGATGTAGCTATAATCGAAGGATCTGATCGTATAGGGAAAAAAATTCTTACAACAGGAAATGGAAGATGTAATATTTCTAATGTTAATATTTCATCACCTTATAACTGTTATAGAAGTGAAAATAAAAATTTCCATAGTTATTGTTTAGATAAATTTACTACAGAAGATACAAAAAACTTTTTCTTATCACTAGGACTTCCTTTTGTAGAATTAGAAAATGGAAAACTTTATCCACAATCACTTCAAGCATCATCAGTTGTGGATATCTTTAGATTTGCTTTAGCAGAAAAAGAAATACCTTTATACACAGATTGCAAAATAAAAACTATCCACAAGAAAAAGAATTTCATTTTATCCACAAGTAATGAAAAATTTCCTGAGTTCACATGTGGAAAACTAATTTTATCTTGTGGCGGTAAATCTGCACCAAGAACTGGCTCTGATGGTTCAGGATATAAATTAGCTGAATCCTTAGGTCATTCAATAGTAAAAACTACTCCAGGTATTGTTCAACTAAAACTTGACTACCCTCACTTAAGAGGATTATCTGGAATAAAATTTAATGGTTCAGCTTCTATCCTTGCTGATGGCAAAGAACTAAGAAAAGATATTGGAGAAATTTTATTTACTGATTACGGAATATCTGGTCCTCCAATTTTACAAATTTCATCTACAGCTTCTAGAGCTTTATTGAAAAGACAAAAAACTGAAATAGTAGTTGATATGATGCCTAATCTTTCACTTGAAGAAATGGATAACTTTATTCAAGGACATTTAGCTATATTTTCACACAGAAGCATTTTAGATGCATTAACAGGTGTCTTAAATAAAAAGTTAATTCCAATTTTATTAAAGGATATTGGAATATCTAATATTCATATTCCATGTTATGAATTAGACTGGCAATACAAAGCCTTATTAACTAAGCGCTTAAAAGAATGGAAGTTTACATGTACAGATACTAATGGATTTAACAATGCTCAAGTTACTGTTGGTGGTGTTAATACAAAAGAAATAGATCCTAACACTCTTGAATCAAAACTTGTTAAAGACCTATATTTCTGTGGAGAAATTTTAGATGTAACAGGTGATTGTGGTGGATTTAATCTTCAATGGGCTTGGAGCTCAGGCTTTTTAGTTGGGAATAGTATTTAATATACTATTCCTTTACCCATTGAAGTTCTAATTTAGTTATTTCTTTTCCTTCGTTATTAGTAATTATATGGCTTGTTATAACCTTGTGCTCATCATTTGATACAAGAGAACATGATACCTTTATATCATCACCATAGACAGTTTCTTTTTCAAATATTACTTTAACTCGGCCAATTTTATAATTCTCTATAACTTCATAAGGTGCTGATTCTATTGCCCATTCAACATATTTAACATTATTAACATGTCTATTAGAATCTATATCTCCATATCTTACTTTAAATTCTTTAACATTTTCTTCTAAACTACCAGTAGTTATATCATCCATCTCATAATCACTATCTTCTAAATCTAAATCATATAGTTCATATTCTTCTTTTGGTATTCTAATAGGTCTTCTTCTTGATATACTGATTAAGAAAAATAAAGCTACAGCTTCACCTATAAGCTCTCCTTGCTCATTCTTAATAGTATACTTTCTATATGCATAAAACTTCTTAAATCCAAAAGGCTCTGTTGTAATGCTTATCTTCTCTCTGTAGCTAGGATAACTATACATCTGTACATCATACTTATAAAATACCCATACATAATCCTTATTTGTAAGCTTTTCTATAGTATCTCCTAAGACTTCAGATTGGTTTGTACCTACATCACATATAAAATTTAATATAGATGAAATTCTACATTTAAGATTTGGGTCAACATCACTATAATTTATATCATAAGTTTTTGTATATATTTTAGCCAAATTATCACCTCTTGACGATAAAAAAAGATGAGCTATTTTGCTCATCTTTTTAATTATTTATTTAATGCTGTAATTAATTCTTCTAAGTTTAATCCGTGAACCATAGCAGCTTCTTCTAAAGTTTCTGCTTGAGCTGATGGACATCCAACGCAACCCATTCCAAAGCTCATTAATACTTCAGCCTTAGCAGGATTTGTTCTAACAACTTCACCAATAGTCATGTCCTTAGTTATCATACATTTCACCTCTTTGCTTGATCTTTAATATCATTATAATAAGATTATATTTTATTAAATAATTAATGTCAAGTAAATTACTCGGATTTAAAGTTCGTTAACTCTAATTGTTTGATCTCTCTTAGGTCCTACTGAAATTATAGATATTTTTGTTCCTGTAAATTCTTCAATTCTCTTTAAATACTTTTTGGCATTATCAGGAATTTCTTCATAAGATCTAGCATCTGCTACTGATTTATCCCATCCTTCAAATTCTTCATATATAGGTTCGCACTTAGCTAAATCTTCTAAGCTTGCAGGGAAATAATCAATTACTTCACCATTAAATTTGTAGCCTACACATACCTTAATCTTATCTAAACCAGCTAATGTATCAATTTTAGTTACTGCAAGTGATGTTAATCCACTTACTCTAGCAGCAGTCTTTACAATAACTAAATCTAACCATCCACATCTTCTAGCTCTACCTGTTGTAACTCCATATTCATGTCCTTCAGTTCTTATCCATTCTCCTATTTCATCATTTAATTCTGTTGGGAATGGTCCTTTTCCAACTCTAGTTGTATAAGCCTTAGCTATTCCAACTGCACTAGTAATTAAATTTGGTCCTATACCAACACCATTACTAACGCCTCCAGCAGTTGTATTAGAAGAAGTTACATATGGATAAGTACCATAATCAATATCTAAAAGCATTCCTTGAGCACCTTCAAATAAAGCACTCTTATTAGCTTTAATTCCATCATATACTTTAACAGAAGTTTCTTTTACGAATGTTCTCATCTTCTTAGCATATTCTCTATATTCTTTTAATATTTCTTCTACATCTAATTCTTTATCTTCATAAATCTTTGTAATGTATGCATTTTTAACTTTTACATTTTCTCTAAGTTTTTCTTCAAAAACTTCATCATGCATTAAATCACAAACTCTTATTCCACATCTTTCAATTTTATCTGTATAGCAAGGTCCAATGCCTTTACCTGTAGTTCCTATATCATTCTTTCCTCTTGCTTTTTCTTTTAATCTATCTAATACTTTATGATATGGCATTATTAAATGAGCTCTATCACTTATAGCTAACTTTTCTGGAGTAACCTTAACTCCTTCTTGTTCTAAGTAACTTATTTCTTCAAATAAAGCCTTAGGATCAACTACAACACCATTTCCTATTACATTTAACTTATCATCATATAATATACCTGAAGGAATTAAATGAAGTTTGTATTGCTTTTCACCAACTTCTACAGTATGACCTGCATTATTTCCTCCTTGGAATCTAACAACTAAATCTGCCTCTTCTGCAAGGTAATCAGTTATTTTACCCTTTCCTTCATCTCCCCATTGTGCTCCTAGAACAATAAATGCTGACATATATACATTGCCTCCTTAATGATTTATCTACATACTTTCATACTAGCAAAGTCAATGCGATAGGTCAATAAAAAACTCGAATATTTTTTTGCAAAAATCTAACATAATTCGTATAATATAAGTAATTGTTAAAATCTATAAAAGGAGTGATAAAATGAATATTTATGAAGAAGCTTTGCAATATCATGCAAAGTTAAAAGGTAAATTAGAAATAAAATCAAGAGCTACCATTAATAATTCTAAAGATTTAAGTTTAGCATATACACCTGGAGTTGCCGAACCATGTAGAGAAATACATAAAGACCCATCTAAATCATACCTATATACACGAAAATGGAATACAGTTGCTGTTATATCTGATGGTACTGCTGTTCTTGGACTTGGAGATATTGGTCCATTAGCTGCAATGCCTGTAATGGAAGGTAAATGTGTTCTTTTTAAAGAATTTGCAGATGTTGATGCAATTCCTATAGTATTAGATACTAAAGATACTGATGAAATAGTAAATACTGTAGCTGCTATTGCACCATCTTTCGGAGGAATTAACTTAGAAGATATCGCTGCTCCAAGATGTTTTGAAATAGAAAGCAGATTAAAAGAAAAATTAGATATACCTGTTTTCCACGATGACCAACACGGAACTGCAATAGTTGTTCTTGCTGGAATACTAAACGCTTTAAAGATAGTAAAGAAGGATTTAAAGTCTTTAAAAGTTGTAATTAACGGTGCTGGTTCTGCTGGTTCTGCTATATGTAAGCTTCTACTTTCATCTGGAGTTTCTAACATCGTAATGTGTGATATAAACGGTGTCATTCATAAAGAAGCTAATCTTCCTAATGATTCATTAAAAGAATTAGCTAACATAACTAATCCGAATAATGAAACTGGAACATTAAAAGATGCCATTAAAAATGCTGATGTTTTCATAGGTGTTTCTGCTCCTAACTTAGTAAGCAAAGAAATGGTTAAGACTATGAATTCAGATGCTATTATTTTTGCTATGGCAAATCCTACTCCTGAAATATTCCCTGAAGATGCAAAAGAAGCTGGTGCAAGAGTAGTTGGTTCTGGACGTTCTGATTATCCAAATCAAATTAACAACGTTCTTGCATTCCCTGGTATATTCAGAGGTGCTTTAGATGCTCATGCTACTGAAATTAACGAAGAAATGAAAGTAGCTGCTGCTTATGCTATAGCTAATGCTATAGATGAAAGCGAACTTTCAGAAGAAAATATAATTCCAAAAGCTTTTGATGAAAAAGTTCAAAAAATGGTTGCTGAGGCGGTTAAAGATGCTGCAATAAAGAGTAACGCTGTTAAATAGAAAAAAAGACGATATCAAATTTTGATATCGTCTTTCTCTTATCTATAATTATTGATCTGTATGAACCACTTCTAAATCACCAAATCTACTGAATTGACCAAGCCATGCCATCTTAACAGTGCCAACCGGACCATTTCTCTGCTTAGCAATAATACATTCAGCTGTACCTCTATCATCTGATTCCTTATTGTAATATTCATCTCTATATAAGAACATAACAACATCGGCATCCTGCTCTATAGAACCAGATTCTCTTAAGTCTGAAAGCATTGGTCTATGATCTGCTCTTTGTTCAGGAGCACGTGATAACTGAGATAAGGCTATAACAGGGCATTGCATTTCCTTTGCTAAAGCTTTTATAGATCTTGAAATTTCAGATACTTCCTGCTGTCTATTTTCAGATGATGATCCAGACATTAATTGAAGGTAGTCAATTAATATTAGGTCTATACCATATTCCATCTTTATCTTTCTGCATTTAGATCTCATTTCCATAACTGATACACCAGCTGTATCATCTATATATATCTTTGCTTTTGATAAAGGTCCTGTAGCCCTAGCTATATTTTCCCAATCAATATCCTCTAATGTTCCTGTCCTAAGTTTAAGCATGTCAACATTAGCTTGCGAACATAATAACTTATATGCCAGCTGTTCCTTAGACATTTCCAGTGAAAATATTACTACACTTTTTCCTTCTTTTAATGCTGCATTCTCTGCAATATTTAATGCGAAAGTAGTCTTTCCCATTGAAGGTCTAGCTGCAATAAGTACCATATCACCTTTTTGAAAGCCTGAAGTTTTAGCATCTAAATCCTTAATTCCAGAACCAACTCCTGTTATCTCACCACGATTATTAAATAATCTTTCAATTTCAAGGAATCCTCTTTCAAGGACTGCATTTAAAGGTTCGAAATCATTGGTACTTCTCTTTTCTGCTATATCAAAAATCTTTTTTTCAGCTTTGTCTAAAACAGCAGCAACTTCACCTTGTTTATTATAACTATCTTCAATGATAGAAGTTGATGCTTTTATCAACTTTCTTAAAGTAGATTTTTCCTCTACAATTTTTATGTAAGAGGATAAATTCGCTGTAGTTGGAACTGATGAACTTACTTCTGTAATATAACTAACTCCACCAGCACGTTCCAATAAATCATTTGATTTTAAGTATTCAAGTAGCGTCAAAAGATCTACAGCTATATCATCTCTAAACATTTCAAATATAGCTTTAAAAATAATCTTATGCCCATCTCTATAAAAATCATTTTCTTCTAACCTTTCAGCTACTTGAACTATGGCACTTTTATCAATAATCATTGAACCAATTACAGACTGTTCTGCTTCAATGCTCTGTGGCAGACTCCTCATAACTGAATCTTCCAAGAATATTCCTCCGTTCTAACTTTCAAATACTATGTCAATTAATTCTTCTATACTGCTTATGGCTTTAACCTCTATGTCAGTTAATTCCTTAGGAATTTCTCTTTCATTATCTTTTGGAACTAAAACTAATTTTATTCCCTTTCTTCTAGCTCCATAAATCTTTTCAAATATTCCTCCAACAGGTTTAATTTGTCCTTTTAAAGAAATTTCACCTGTTATGGCAATGTCTTGTCTTATTGGCTTATCTAATAATGCGCTCATTATACATAATGTTATTGCAGCACCAGCTGAAGGACCATCTATCTTTCCTCCACCAACTACATTAACATGAATGTCATAATCTTTAATATCTTTATCTGTAATCTTTCTTATTACCGAAGCAGCATTAAATACTGAGTCCTTAGCCATTGACCCTGCAGTTTCATTAAATCTTACAGTTCCATTTCCTTGCTTTTTAGCTGGGAATACTGTTGCTTCTATTTCTATAGTTGATCCTAAGAATCCGCTTACACCTAATCCATATACATGCCCAACTTCAGCTTTGTTTCCATCATTATTTCTTTCAAATGGAACATATCTACCTATTGAAATAACATCTTCAACATCCTTTAATGTGATTTCATGTTTTTCTAATGCGCTTTCTTTTTCCTTATATAGAGTTAATCCATATGAGTCTGTTAGTATATTTACAGCTTTTCTACCTTCTATAGTATATCTGCTTATAAGTTCAGCTACACCATCTTCTAATGTAACACCAAGCTTCTTAGCAGCATTTTCTACTATAAGTTGAATATTTTCTGTTGATAATGGTTCGAAATATACTTCTGTACATCTAGATCTTAACGCAGCATTTATTTCTCTAGGTTCTCTTGTAGTTGCACCTATTAATACAAAATCTGCTGGTGCACCATTATCAAATAAATATTTTATGTACTTAGGGATTGATTCATCATCTGGGTCATAATATGATGATGAGAATTCAACTCTTTTATCTTCTAATACTTTTAATAATTTATTTTGTAGTATATTATCAAGCTCACCAATTTCATCAATAAATAGTATTCCTCCATGCGCTTCAGTAACTAAACCTGGCTTTGGTTCTGGAACTCCTATTTCAGCTAAATCTCTTTTGCTACCTTGATAAATTGGATCATGAACAGATCCTAATAAAGGATTTGTTATTTCTCTTGGATCCCATCTTAATGTAGTTCCATCAACTTCAACAAACTTAGATTTTTCATCAAAAGGTGTTGTAGCTAATTTTTTTGCTTCTTGCAGTGCTAATCTTGCTACTGTTGTTTTACCAACCCCTGGTGGTCCATATAAAATAATGTGTTGAGGGTATGGAGATGATAACTTTGATAGTAAAGATTTAACAGCTCTTTCTTGACCTATAACTTCATCTAAGTTTTCTGGTCTTAAAAGGCTCATGATATTCTTAGTTGTTACTCTACTATCAAGTTCAACTAAATCATCATATTTCTTTTTTGTCTTTCTATTTTCAGTACCTTTTTGTTTTTTAAGTATAGATAATCTTACATCATCAACATACTTTTCTTGCTTTTCAACAATAGCCTTCTCAACTTTTGCTTCTATCTGTCCTTGAACATATCTTTTTGTTATACAATCTACAATGTAATCTATTGTAGTTTTTAGTACATCTTCAACCTCTTCACTTGATGGAACAGTTTTAATTCCTTCTCCATCAGAAGCTATCATATTTAATGCATAAACTCTTTCACATATATTATTTGATGAAATATACTTTTGTAGCTTATATCTTACTGTTCTAGCTCTAACAGCTCCTCTATCTAATACATTTTCTAATATTCCAAAAAGAGCACTTACTTGAGCATCAACTGATAAATCTTGATTCAAGATATCTTGTAAATAACTCATGCTTTTTTCGTCATTCATTATTATTCCTCCTTAAATTATTGTGGGATAATAATAACCTTCATCTTAGTTGATACTTCTGGATATAATTTAACTTCTATTTCATATTCACCAGCAACTTTTATTGTATCCATCACAATTTTCTTCTTATCTACTTCTACTTTATATTGATTCTTTATTTCTCCAGCTATATCCTTGCTTGTTATAGCACCGAATAGCTTTCCATTTTCACCTAATTTAGTGCTTATCTTTATTTCTTTTCCTTTTAATTCATTTGCAACTTTTTGTGCTGCTTCAATTTCAGCTAATTTTTGTCTTCTTTCATTTTCTATCTTATTATTAAGAATATGAAGATTTGCATCTGTTGCTTCTTCTGCTAACTTTCTTGGAAATAAATAATTTCTTGCATATCCATCTGATGTATTTATAACATCGCCTTTTTTACCTATCTTTTTTACATCTTTTAATAAAATTACTTTCATCTCTCTATTCTCCTATTCTTAAATATTTTTCAATTGATTCTTTTAACATATCTTTAGCTTCATCTATAGTAACATTACTTAATTTAGTAGCAGCTATATTCATATGTCCACCACCACCAAGAGCTTCTAATACAACTTGAACATTAATATCACCTACTGATCTACCACTAATATATATTTCATCTCCAATTTTAGATAAAACAAAACTAACTTTTATTCCAGATATAGTCAAAAGTTCATCTGCTGATTTTGCAACAATGACACTACTTACATTATCAGGGCATACAGCTATAGCTATCTTCTTTTCAAAATCAACATCTGCTGACTTAATTGTTTCTGCAATAGTAAGGTAATTTTCTAGATTATCAGTAAACATATTCTTAACTTCAATAGTATCAGCACCTTTATTTTTTAAGAATGAAGCTGCATCAAATGTTCTTACTCCTGTTTTTAAAGTAAAACCTTTAGTATCCATAAAGATTCCTGCTAAAAGTCCTTCTGCCTCTTCTTTTGATATTTCAGGTTTATTAGTCATATACTGTATGATTTCAGTAATCATCTCTGAAGTTGATGATGCATAAACCTCTATGTAATTTAGCATTGTGCCTTGTATTATATCTGCACTACGTCTATGATGGTCTATAATAACTTTTCTTTTTGCTTTTTCTACAATACCTTCATTGCTTACATAGCTCTTATTATGAACGTCTACTATTATAACTAAGGTCTCATCATCTAACTTAGTATTGGCATATCCAGGAGATATAAACCTATCACTATATTTTTCTTCTTTTTTTAATTTATCAAGAAAATAATCTATAGCACTAGTATCATTATTTAGTATGATACTACAACTCTTCCCTAATTGTCTAATTATTGATGATAAAGCAACAGCAGAACCAAAACAATCCATATCAGGGTTCTTATGACCAACTATATAAACCTTGCTACTATCATAAATTAATTCCTTTAAGGCATGAGATACCACTCTAGCTCTAACTCTAGTTCTCTTCTCAATTTCTTTACTATTTCCTCCAAAGAAACGAAGATCATCATTACACTTAATAACTACTTGATCTCCACCTCGTCCTAATGCAAGCTCCTTTGCTACTGTAGCAAAAGTATTATTTTCATAAGGAGATACTCCTCCTCTTCCTATTCCTATACTAATAGTTAATTCTAATCTATTACCCTTATTTATTTTTGACACTTCATTTAAAATAGGAAAGTTACTTTCAATTTCTTCTTGTAAATATCTATCCTGCACTGATAAAACGTATTTATTAGTATCATATTTTTTTATCATCGCATTAAGCCTTAAAGCATATGCGTTAATAGTTCTTTCAATCTCTGCAACAACTAATGGCTTATCATCTTCATCAGTCATATCTAAAGCTTCTGAAAGATTATCAACTTCTATTAAAAATATACTTTCTTTAATATTATCTTTAGTATTAACTACACCAGTTAATCTTGTTATGTCATTAAAATATATCATAAAGAATTTATGCTCTTCATTCATTACCTGATTGCTACTTATATCATATAATCTATCATTAATTTTTAATCTTTGAGCTGATAGCTCTTCACCACTAAATATTTTTTCGATATTTATTCCTCTTACTATATCAACAATATTTTGATTTTCGTCTGTATTACCTTTTATATTTTTTTCAAATAAATTATTATACCAAATTAAATTTCCCGATTCATCAACCATAGCAGTTGGTGCTACTAAGTTAAACAAATTTTCTTTTATACTGCTATTTATAATACTCGTGAAATTATTCATATCTTTTTCTTTTCTCGCCAAGTAATATGTTATAAAAAGATTTTCAACTAATGATAACATTAAAACTATAATAGAAAATATTTTACTTCCAAAAAATATTAATATTGCTGCCACTACAAACATGCAAAAACTTATTATGCAAAGCAAAATATTTTTATGCTGTATCATAAATCAGCCTCCTAAACCTCTTTACTCTCTTCTATCAGATATATAATTTCTTAATTCACTAAGACTCTTACCTTCTTTTTCCACATCATCCTCAGCTCTTATACCTAGCTCCAATTTCTTTTTCATCATATGATCTATTTCAGGAAGTGAATAACCTAATTTTCTTCCTAATACATAAAAGATTATAATTCCACCTGAAATACAATCTAAAATAGCTTCTTGAGCTACGTTGCCCCCTTTAGTTAACAATCTGAAGAACTCTCCAATAACACACAATAATTGAGCTTTTAAATTTTCTATGGTCTTTATATTTGACATAATATTAAGTTCTTTATGTTTCATTGTTCCCACCCCAATTTTATTTTGTATATATATTGTAATTTTTTTTCTTTATCAATGCAATAAAAGTAATAATTTTATTACAAAAATTGTAACAAAAAACTTTTTACTTAAAAAAGAAAAAGAGTATTGCCCATGATTATACAATCACTAAACAATACTCCATTTGCTAATTACTATTCTGTTGTGAATGGTAATAATGCTATATTTCTTGATCTCTTTATTGCAACTGTTAATTGTCTTTGGTGCTTAGCACATGTTCCTGAGATTCTTCTTGGTAATATCTTACCTCTTTCAGTTACATACTTTCTTAACTTAGCAACATCTTTGTAATCTATATTTTCAGCCTTATCTACGCAAAAAGCACATACTTTTCTCTTAGATCTTCTCATCTTACCACCTGGTCTTCTGCTATCTCTCACGATATTTCCCTCCTTACCTCGAAATTTAGAATGGCATATCTCCATCATCTACCGGAGTTATGTCGTCATTGAAGCTTCCACCGCCGAACGAATCGTTCTTTGGTTGAGCTGAATAATCAACGTTATCATATCCACTATTAAATGAATCTGCATTGTCCTTACTAGAACCAATGAATTCAAAACTGTCTACAGCAACGTCTGTTGTGTATCTTTTTGATCCATCTTGAGCTTCATAGCTACCTGTTCTAATACTTCCAGTGACAGCTATCTGTCTACCTTTAGTCATGTATTGGGATATTGTTTCCGCAGTTTTACCAAAAGCTACGCAATTAATAAAATCTGTTTCATCCTTTTTAAATTGTCTATTAACTGCTACAGTAAATCTACTTACCGCAGTTCCACTTCCAGCAGCGAATCTCAATTCAGGATCCTTTGTAAGTCTTCCTATTAGAACAACTTTATTCATGGCAATACCTCCAATTAAGCTTCTTCCTTAACGATTATGTGTCTGATAACTCCATCAGTAATTCTGAAAACTCTATCTAATTCCTTTGGTAATTCTGAACCAGCAGTAAAGTTAACTAATGTATAGTAACCTTCGTTTACTTTTGCAATTTCATAAGCAAGCTTTCTCTTACCCCAGAAATCTACATTTTCAACAGTTCCACCACCATTTTCAATTACACCCTTAAACTTTTCGATGTTAGCTTTTACAGTTTCTTCATCAAAAGATGGGTTTAGTATGAATATAGTTTCGTACTTTCTCATCTATTTCACCTCCTCCCCTCGGACTAACGGCTGTGCTTTGCACAGCAGGGATTTCATTTTAATATTTTATCATTTATATATTATTATTTCAAGTTTTTTTATTTTTCTTCAGATTTTATAATTTTTTTTGCACCCTTAACGAACTTACTTCTAGGAATCATTACTATTCGCCCGCATCCAACACATTTTATCTTTATATCAGCTCCTAATCTGATAACTTCAAATTCATTACTTCCACATGGATGTTGTTTTTTCATCTCAACAACATCACCTAAGTCAAAACTTTCTATCATATTTAACACCCCCATTTAGCTTATTATTTTATTGTTTCAAATCCTGAACTAAGTTTATGATATATATTTTTAAATTCAATAATATTATTATCTATTATTTTATCAATTTCATCCTTGCTCTCAAATCTTGTACAAATCCCACAACTTTGAGTTATCGATGTAGGAGTTGGCATTATTCTAAAATTAAATTTTTTTTCTTTTAATATCTTTTCAGCATTCATTGCATCAAAAGTATTCTTGTAAACTATTATGTAATATTCCATATTTTCCTCCCTGTATTTTTCCATCTTATCCTCTATTATATATAATTTTTATAGTTTATAAAATACTAAATTATTTTTTACATAGCCTTAAAAAACTTTTGAAAATTATAAATATATATTATATTTATTGTAACGTTAATATTTTATGTTAGAAGGTGTTTTTATGGATATTTATTTAGATAATGCCAGTACTACCTTTCCAAAACCAAAGATAGTTACTGATTCAATATATGATTATCTTGTTAATGTTGGTGGTAATGCCAATAGATCAAGTCACTCTAATTCTTTAGATAGTAGTAGATATTTATTATATGCTAGGGAAAAAGTTGCAGACTTTTTTAACTTTTCTAATCCTAGTAATGTTATTTTTACTAATAATATTACTACTTCATTAAATGTATTAATTCGAGGAACTTTAAAATCTGGTGACCACGTTATTTCATCCTCTATGGAGCATAACTCAATTTTAAGACCATTAACTGATTGCTCAAAAAATAATATTGAAGTCACTTTAGTTTCTGCAAATAAACTAGGTTTTATAGATCCAATTGAAATAGAAAATTCTATTAAAGAAAATACAAAACTAATAGTAGTAACTCATGCATCAAATGTTACTGGAACAATTCAAAATATCAAAGAAATTGGTAAAATAGCAAAAAAACATAACATATTTTTTGTTATAGATACAGCACAATCTGCAGGTGTTTTAAAAGTTGATATGAAAGATTTAAATACTTCTGCCATTGCTTTTACTGGTCATAAGAGTTTATTCGGTCCTCAAGGTGTCGGAGGTTTTGTAATAAATGATGAATTAAATTCATGCTGCAAATCATTATTAAGTGGTGGTACTGGTAGTTTATCTTATGATCTTAATCAGCCAGATTTTCTTCCAGATAAATTTGAATCTGGAACGGCAAATATGCCTGGAATAGTTGGATTAACTAAAGGAATTGAATTTATTAATGAAATAGGTTTAGATGCCATTAGAGAGAAGTCTTCATTTTTAAGAAATAAATTTATAGATGGAATATTAAATATTGGAGATTTTATTGTGTATGGTCCTACTAATAGCAGTGAAGCTACTTCTTGCATTTCAATAAATCATAAATCTTTAGATCCTTCTGAGATTTCATTTTTGTTAAATGATGAAGGTATAAAAACTAGAGCAGGTCTACACTGTGCTCCTTTAGCTCATAAAACTATAGGTTCATTTCCTGCTGGAACTGTAAGATTTAGCTTGAGTTATTTTAATTCTATAGAAGATATAGACTATGCTTTAAAAACTCTTAATAACTTAAAAAATAATATCTAATTATTTGTATACTCACCTCCTTATGTGGAAATAATCCCAAGAAGGAGGTTTTTTTATGACTAATTTTACAATTGATTCTACAGAGGTTAATGCAAGCTTAAGTATTGCAAAATATTTATTTGATAACTTGAAAGATATTTACTCTTCAAAAAGGCCTATTATCTTCTTATGTATTGGAAGCGATAAATCTACAGGAGACTGCTTAGGACCTCTTATTGGTTATAAATTAAATAATATTAACGTAGCTAATATTTATATTTATGGTTCTTTACTTAATCCTGTTCATTCAAAGAATTTAGAATATACTTTAAAAGAAATTTATTCTACCTATAGTGATCCATATATAATCGCTATAGATGCTTGTTTAGGTCATTTAAAAAATATAGGTAAAATTTTTATTAATGAAAAACCATTAAGCCCAGGGTTAGCATTAAAAAAATCTTTACCCCAAGTTGGTGATATGAGCATAACTGGAATTGTTAATATATCTGGAAACTTTGAATTTTTAACTCTTCAAAATACACGTTTATTTACTGTTATGCAACTTGCAGATTCTATCTCTCTAGGAATATGTGATTTTATATTAAGATGTACTACCCATTTATCTAATGCTCAATCGAGTAGGAGGTAATCAATTATTTTGATTACCGACCTCTCACACCACCGTATGTGCCGTTCGGCATACGGCGGTTCATTAGATTAATTTATT
>NZ_FPBY01000329.1 GCF_900116755.1 Clostridium sp. DSM 8431 | reverse complement strand
ATTCGTAAAATAGTAATGGTTTATTAAGTGTACCCTTTTTTAAAAAATTACTTTTTAAAATTTTTTATTTTTTTGTATAACTGGTCTATACATATTATTTTGGCAATAATCATTGGAAGATTTTGATGTACTATTGGACGTATTTTAGTAGAAAATAAATGTTTCATAGATGGCATTAATAAATTGGTCGGAAGATATACAAAGTTAGAAAAAATATATAATAAAGTAAAGAGCATAAAAGTAGGGGGGTGAGATGCTACTTTTAATTATCATTAATGGAAGTGCTCTTTTTTTGATATGTGAGTGTGGTAATAAAACTAATTATTCGAGTAAGAAAAATGAGTTATTGTATTTTATATATTTTGTGATAATTTTTATTAGCAGCTATATTATAAAAAATATAAAAGCAGAAGAAACTCTAGATAAAATAATTACATTTGTTGTAGTATTATTTATTTTTATATTTATGGGTTGGATGATTATTTATAATGGGATGTGTTTTACTTTGAGTAAATTACAACAATATATTAATGGTAATAATAAGTATGAAATTGCAGAAATTTATTATGAAGATAAGACATGTGAAAAGTTTATTTCCATTGAGAAAACTGATAATGAATTTATTGGATATAGTTTGGAAAAAGAAAACATAAAAATAGTGGATAATTCCAAAATAGAAAGTATTGATTATAAAGAACAAGTAAATGATTTAAAAGGACAAAAAAGTGAAAAATATATTGAGAATAGTGATGATGAAAGTGATAAGATAGTAGAATTAATAAAAAGTTATTATAGTAATAAAAAAGATGGAAATGAATTTTATAGCTGGCTGAAGAATAACTCTACAGAAGGATATTATCTTAAAGTGGGAAAGAATATTGAAGCTGAATTATTAGATAAAAAATATAATTTATCAAAGGAAAAGGAGGTTAAGTAACAGTTACAAAAATGTTATAAAACCTTAGAAAAGTGTACTAAAAAATAACAAATTTCAGAAATAGAGATTTATAGATTTGTC
>NZ_FPBY01000088.1 GCF_900116755.1 Clostridium sp. DSM 8431 | reverse complement strand
TTAGTGGTATATCAAGTGGAGTTAAAACTATAAGAGTAGAGCAAGTTGCAAATGATGGATCTACTTATAATACTGAAACTAAAGTTAATATAAAAAAATCAAATCCACCAATACAGGTTATTGATACTTTAACATCAGGACAAGTAATAGATGGTAATAGTTTATCTGTAAGTGGATGGTCATTAAATGCCATTGGTGTTAGCAAAATTAATATTTATGTAGATGATGCTTTAAAAGGCACAACTACAACTAATATAGCTAGACCAGATGTTAAAGCTGTATATCCAGCATATAATAATGCAAACAGTGGATATACTGCAAATATTGATATTTCAAATGTTTCTGGTGGAAATAGAAAAATAAGAGTTGAGCAAGTTGCTAAGGATGGTAGTACCTACAATACTGAAGTTGGAGTTTATGTAAATAAACTAGCACCATTACAAGTTATAGATTATCCTTCAAATAATTCAGTTATTACTGACAAGACATTTACTGTTAGTGGATGGTCATTAAATAATAGTGGTGTTAGCAAAATTAATATTTATGTAAATGGTGCTTTAAAAGGTACAACTACAACTAATATAGCTAGACCAGATGTTAAGGCAGCATATCCACAGTACAAGAATACATTAAATAGCGGATATAGTGCAAAAGTAGATATTTCAGATTTATCAGCTGGAAATAAAATATTGAAGGTAGAGCAGGTTGCACTTAATGGAGAAAAAACTGTAAATGAAATTACAATTAATATTCAAAAGGCAGCACCAATAACTGTAATTGATACACCTTCAAATAATACTAAAGTGGGTCTAAATAGTCTTACTGTATCAGGATGGGCATTAAATCCATCAGGAGTAAGTAAAGTAGAAGTATATGTTAATGATAAAAATGTAACAACAGCTAAGTTAGGATTATCAAGGCCAGATGTTGCAAGTGTATATCCAAGTTACAAGGATTCAAATAGTGGGTATACAGCTACAATAAACTCTGATGAAATTAAACCAGGTAATAATACCATAACGGTTAAACAAATAGGTAAGGATGGAAGTACAAACTCAGTTAGTACGACAATAAATCGTATTAAGAAAAATCCAGTTTCAGTATTAGATAGTCCGTCTAACTTAAGTTTAATTACAAGTGATTCAGTAAACTTTTCAGGATGGGCATTAAATGATTCTGGAGTAAAGACTGTTAACATCTATATAGATAAAGTTAAAGTTGTATCTCCAGCAATAAATATTGCTAGAGCAGATGTAGTTGCAGTTTATCCTGGATATCAAAATACTAATGTATGTGGTTTTTCAGCTAATGTAAATATAAGTTGCTTATCTACTGGTGAACATTCTGTTACTTTAGAAGCAATAGGAAATGATGGAAGTATTAATGTTGTAAATAGTATATTCTATTACAAAGAAAAACCATCAAAACTTATTGTTTTAGATCCAGGTCATAATAACGGTGGAGATGAAGGTGCTTTTGCTACTATAGATGGAAAAACTTATTCTGAAACTGTACTAAATGGACAAATAGCTTTAAAGACAAAAACTGCTTTAGAAAACAGTGGGTACAGAGTAGTATTAACTCGTGATCCATTAATTGAAGAAAGATATGGCTTAAATGAAAGCTTATCTAGAAGAGTTCAACTTGCAAACAGTTTAAATGCAGATTTATTTGTTAGTATACATCAAAATAAATATAGCGCAGAATCTGCTAATGGAACTGAAGTATATTATTCTACAAGCACAGCTGATTCAGGATATAGTCAGCCAGCAAATATGAGTAATAAAATTAATACATCAAAACAATTGGCAACTTCCATAAGTCAAAAGATATCAAGTAATGTTGGATTTAGAAATAGAGGAGCTAAAGATGGAAATTTATATGTATGTAGAAATACAAAGATGCCATCTGTACTAGTTGAATGTGGTTTTATTTCTAATAGAAGTGATGTAAGTAAATTATCGGATTCTGTTACGCAACAAGCTATAGCAAATTCAATTACCGAAGGTGTTAGATCTGTAGCGTTTTAGAATGACATAAGCCTTACAAGATTTAAGAGAAAATTTCTCTTGCTTGTAAGGTTTATTTTTTTGTAAGGATATGTTATTAACTTTTAATATTAGTTATGCTAAAATATAATTATATAAATAGCTATGGATATAAGGAGAGATACTAGTTATGAAAGTAAAAAAAGCGATTATACCAGCAGCTGGGCTTGGAACTAGATTTTTACCAGCAACAAAAGCACAGCCTAAAGAAATGCTGCCAATAGTTGATAAGCCAACAATTCAATATATAATTGAAGAGGCTATAGCATCTGGTATAGAAGAGATATTAATAATAACAGGTAGAAATAAAAAATGTATAGAAGACCATTTTGATAAGTCTATAGAACTAGAAATGGAATTAGAAAAGGCGGGCAAATCAGAGCTTTTAGAACTTGTTAGAGATATATCTGATATGGTTGATATACATTATATAAGACAAAAAGAACCAAAAGGTTTAGGTCATGCAATTCATTGTGCTAAAACTTTTGTTGGAAATGAACCATTTGCAGTTTTATTAGGCGATGATGTGGTATATAGTGAAGTACCTTGTCTAAAGCAACTTATAGATTGTTATGATGAATATAAAACAACTATTTTAGGTGTGCAAACAGTACCAGAAGAAAATGTATCTAAGTATGGTATTGTTGATGGTATACATATAGAAGACAGAGTATATAAGGTTAAAGATTTAGTTGAAAAACCATCACAAGAAGATGCACCAAGTAACGTTGCTATACTTGGAAGATATATAATAACTCCTAAGATATTTGAGATACTTGAAAATACTGCACCAGGAAAAGGTGGAGAAATTCAATTAACAGATGCCTTAAAAACATTAATTGGACAGGAAGCTATGTATGCTTATAATTTTGAAGGAAAAAGATATGATGTAGGAGATAAATTAGGATTCTTACAAGCTACAATAGAATTTGCTTTAAGAAAACCTGAATTAAGAGAACCATTTATTGATTATTTAAATACAAAACCTTGGGAAAAATAATTATAAAAAAATGAGTTGAAGTTTTAAAATTCAACTCATTTTATTTTTTAAAGATGGAGGAAAAAATTTGGTGATGAAATTACGTGATAAGAAAGTTTTTACTATAATATTAATTTCAATAGCTGCATTATTATTTAGAATATGTATGTTTAATTACGAAAGTGGAGATTATTCAATGTTCCTATCAAAATGGTGTGAACATTTAGAGAGTAATGGAGGATTTAATGGAATATTAACAGTAGATGCTGATTATAATGCAGTTTATCTTTATTTTTTAGCTCTATTTACATATATACCTATTAAGTATTTATACTCTATAAAGATATTGTCTATAATATTTGATTTTGTTATGGCTTTTGCTGCTTATCTTTTAGCAGAGGAGCTTATGAAAAATTATGAAAAGAAAGATAAGTATTCTTTAGCTGTATATGCTTTGGTTTTATTCTTACCAACAGTAATGATAAATAGTTCTTATTGGGCACAATGTGATTCTATATATGTTTCATTTTTATTATTTTCTATATACTTTTTAATTAAGAAAAAGTATAATTTAACTTTTATTTTATATGGTATATCTCTTACTTTTAAATTACAGGCTATTTTCTTCTTGCCGGTTTTTGGGATAATTTATTTAAAAAATAGGGAATTTTCAATTTTTAAATTTGTGTGGGTTTTAGTAGCAAATTTCATATTATATATACCAGCTATGATAATAGGAAAGCCACTATCAGGAATAATAGATGCATATACAACTCAAGTGGGAAAATATTCATATAAGACTGTATTTGGTTATCCTAATATTTATAATTTATATGATATTCATGCAGTATATCTTAATAAACCTGGTATAATTTTTACTATGTGTCTGCTTATGATTCTTATGGTTATAGTATTGTGTACTAAAGGGAAAATCGAAAGAGATAAGGTTTTAGAACTTGGAATAGTTACTGTGCTACTTGTAACTTATTTTCTTCCAGAGATGCATGATAGATATGGTTATGCAGCAGAAGTTATATCAATAATTTATTTGTTAACTACTAGAAGAAACTTAATTTCTGTTATATTAATTAATGTATGTGCTTTAATTAATTATTGGATGTGCTTAACAGGTATGTTTGAAAATTATATATGGGTTATATCTATTGTTCAATTTATCCCTGTTTTTGTGTTTACAAAGCAGTTTATAAAGGAAAGAATAGATGGTGGAATTTTATTAAAAAAGGCAGTGAATTAAAGTTCACTGTCTTTTAATATTGATATAAAGTAACCAAGATAAGTCCAAAATATTATTGGGATAAAGCTCACTATGTAAATTAGATCTGCTTCAAAAAGATTTACAAAGATTATCCCCACAATTAATGATAATCCTACAAGATTAATCTTTCTTTGCTTGGCAAATGAAAAGTCTATTTTTTTAACTAAGAATGTTAATGAAGTAGATAGTACAAATAAGAATAATACTAGTCCTATAAATCCATTAGCAGTAGTGATTTGAAGGAATATGTTATGTAATCCACCAGCTTCAATACCTGGTAAGATAACTCCAGGTCTCATAGAATAAACTTTTTCGACTAAATCACTATTTCCCACGCCAAGCACAGGATGCTTCTTTATTAATAACCATGCAGAGTACCATAATTCATTTCTTGCAGATAAGAAAGTATATAACTTTTCATGGAAAGCTGCAAAGCCTCCAATACATAATATTGCAGGAATAATTATCATACATCTTCTAAATATTTTATTCTTATATTTCATAAATATTAAAACAAAAGGAACTGCAATTATTAAGAAATATCCACTTCTTCCCTTTGAAAATATAAGTGATAAAACTTGTAATAATATATTTATTCTAAAAAATAGTTTAGCTTTAATAGATAGGTTTTGCTTTTTCATAATTAGATATAGAGTTACAATAATTCCAATACCAGAAGCTATAGCTAAAGCATTTTTATAAATATATAATCCTTGATTTAAACCATAAACAGTATCCTTAAGAGTAAATGATATTTTTCCAAAATACGTTATATTTGCTGCTAATGAAAAGATAAATGTAAAGATGGATATAGAGTAAGAAAATATGCCAATATCTTTAATTAATTCTTTTTTATCTTTATCATTGTCTATAAAGAATAGACCCATAAATAAGATTAAGTTAACTATCCATACTTTAAGATTACCTGAACTTCTATATATTAATAGGTTTGCAAGTAATGTGTATCCTAAAAATATAAATATAGATAATTCTATTAAATTAGGTTTTCTTTTTATTATTTTTATAATGTTGTAGAATGCAAGAAGTACTCCCCATACTAATGCTAACTTTGATAGTAGGTTTATAAAGGGAATTTCTTTTAATATAGATGTAAAACATAGACTAATAAATAAATAAAATAGAGCAAAATAAATATTATTGCCTATAGTTTTATTAAGTTTATCAAACATAAGTAAATCTCTCTTTCTCATTAAATTTCCAAAAATAATTATACTTTACAAAGTAACTATTATCAATTGAAATATAGACTTGGTAGTATACATAATGGGTTAAAAAGTCCTGCAGAACTTATGAATTTAATCAATATAACTGCAGGAACCTAAGTCTATTTTTTATTTAATTATCTTGGAATCATTCCAACTTTCTTTTGAACTTTTCTTAATGTTTTAAGTGAAGCATAAGAGGCCTTTTGAGCTCCTTCTTTATAAACTGATTCAAGATATTTTTTATCTTTTAGAAGTTCTTTAACTTTTTCTTGAATAGGAGAAAGTTCTTCAACTATTGCATCAGCTGCATCTTGCTTTAACTTAGCATAGCCTTCTCCTTTATAGCTTTCTACTAATTCTTCAGGTGAAATACCTTTTATAGCAGAAATTATATTTAAAAGATTCTTAACACCAGGTTGTTCATCTGTGTAATTGATTACTCCAATGCTATCAGTAACAGCTCTTGATATTTTCTTTCTTATAACTTCTGGTGGATCCATTATTAAGATGAATGAGTTTGGATTATCTGATGACTTAGACATTTTCTTTGTTGGTTCTTGTAAGTCCATAATCTTAGCCCCTTCTTTAGGAATATATCCTTCAGGAATTTTAAAGGTGTCGCTATAAGCTGAATTGAATCTATTAGCTAAATCACGTGTAAGCTCTAGGTGCTGAGTTTGATCTTTTCCAACTGGTACAAGATCAGTATTGTATAGAAGTATATCAGCAGCCATAAGTGAAGGGTAGTTAAATAAGCCTGCACCTATAGAGTTTCCATACTTTTGTGATTTATCTTTATATTGCGTCATTCTTGAAAGTTCACCCATGTATGTATTACATGTTAAAACCCATGCAAGTTCAGTATGAGCTGGTACATGAGATTGTATAAATAGGGTATTCTTGTTTGGATCTATTCCAGCAGCTATATATATTGATAGTAATTCAAGAGATCTTCTTCTTAAATCAGCTGGTTTTTGACGTACTGTTATTGCATGTAAATCAACTATGCAGAAATAACAGTCATATTCGTCTTGAAGTTTAACCCAGTTCTTTAATGCTCCTAGATAATTTCCTATAGTTAAATCTCCAGATGGTTGAATTCCGCTAAAAATTATTTTTTTAGCTTCTGTATTAGTGTTTTCTGACATTAAAAGCACCTCTTTCTAGCTTTTTAAGTAATATTTATATTATAAAATTAGTAAAATTGCCTGTCAATTAAATGTACCGACATATTTGCCAAGAATAGAGGTGAAAAATATAATGAATTTATGAAAAAGGGGGGCGTTTTAAATGGAAGTAAAAGCGATAAGAACTACAAGACAAATGGTTGTTACAGCATTAATGATAGCTTTAGTATTCTTAGCAGGAAGTGTGATTAAAATTCCTACAATAGGAGGATTTATTCATATTGGAGATTGCATGATTTTCTTATCAGTAATGATACTAGGTAAAAAAAGAGGAGCTTTAGCAAGTGGAATAGGAATGTTTCTAGTGGATATAATTGCAGGATATTATATATGGGCACCATTTACCTTTGCTATTAAGTTTATAATGGCATATATATCAGGAGCTATCATTGAAAGAATAAATAACAATGAAATTATTTCAGAATTTAAAAAGAGGTATATACTAGCTTTTATATGTGGTGGATTATTTATGATTATAGGTTATTTTATAGCAGGAGCTTTAATAGCAGGGCTTTTTACAAGTAGCGTAGGAATAATTCAAGAATTAATAATTTCAGCTAAGGATATCATAGGAAATGTTATTCAAGTTACCGTTGGAATTGTTCTTTCAGTACCTTTAAGTACAATAATTTTAAGAGCAAAGAATAAGATATTATAAATAAAAGCTGTGTAGAAAGCAAAGGTGAACTTTAGTTTCCACACAGCTTTTTGCCTTAGTTATTATTGTTGATTCTTTGATTTTTTCTTGCTCTTCTACATTCAGAGCATCTTACAGGATCATTTTCAAAACCTTTTTCTTTAAAGAATTAAATTGACTTGATAAATGAAACCTTGCCTAAACCTTTTTTGAATTTTAAGAAAGGGTTAATTATCTAAGAGAATTACCAAAATACTATTTATAAGTATTAAGTCACAAAGGTAATTAGTCTGTTATGCTTTTTTTCTTACTTTACTTTTAAAGTTATAAACTAACAAGCATAAAATGGGAATAATAATATAAATAGCTCCAGTTATAAACTGTAATATTTCTAAAGTATTAAATAAGAAAAATTGATTTTTATTTAATAAATATGAAGCTATAAATACTATAGTGCTATAAAATACTATAAATAGTTTCTTATTTTTTATTATATCCTTATACAATAATATTATTCCGTATGATGATAGAATATACTTTAAAAGCCACATAAAAACACTTCTAAATATATAAAATATCTCTCCAAATTCTAAAAATGAAGCTATTTGAACACGTTGTGAAGCAACATATTCAGGATAAAATATATTTGCAGCACGTTCAGGACCAAAGAAGGTTATTATTGATATAAAAGAAACAGTTACAAGGATGCTGCAAATTAGTATTGCAAGTGAACTATATTTTATTAAATATTTATCTTTTTCAATGTTATTTAAGTATGGAAGAACTATAGCAACTGAAGAAAATGAGCAAACTATTAATAATAAGCATATCCATAAATTTTTATCAAAGCCATTTCCTAATATAGGTAAAAGAAAACTAAAGTCTAGGTACTTTGCCATAAGTAAAAATAGCATTGAATCTCCTATAAGAACTAAAAATACAGAGCTTATTGTAGTAATAAGTATTGAATTAAAGTCCCTAGTTAGTATGTATCCACCTGGAATTAAAATAAAAAGCAGACAGTACCAAGTTGGAGTTGATAAGAAAAAGTTCGTATGAATAGAACTTGATTCAATTGCTGCAGACTCGATAGCAGATAAAAATAAAGCTATAGAGAATATAAAAATAATACATTTGCCTAAAATCTTAGGAAAAGAATTATTAATAATATCCCTAAAGTTATAGTTTCCACCTCTTTTAAATAATTTCATTAAGTATACCAAATAAAGATAGATAAGAATACATGCAAAGATTGCAGCAATTCCACTATCCCTTCCCCCGTAATTTATAAATATAGAAGAGTAGCTTCTAAGGCCAATAATACTTACAGCTATTATTAAAAACATTAGATGTTTTGTTGACATTTTATTCATAAAAATAATCTCCCTTTCTCACTATAGTAAAACGTATAAAATTAGTATTCTCAAAAATGCGAATATTAAACATTTTTATGAGGAATAATAATTCATGGTGATGCTTAATGATGAAAGATGTAAAGTATATAAAAGAAAAGTTTGAGGGGGCATTTGACGTTAAATTTAGAGAGATAACAACATGTCTTGGGGATTGCACTTTGGTTTTTATAGATGATTTATGTAGTGCAGGTTTTGTTAGTGAATATGTAGTAGCATCTTTACAAAATCAATATAATGATTTTAAAAATGTAGATGATTTCTTATATAAAGCCCTTGATATAAACCTTGCAGGCTTTGTAAAAGATATTGATGATGCAATAGATCATGTTTTGTCAGCAGATGTTGCAATAATATTTCATGATTATGAAAAGATGCTTTATGCAGAAACTAAAGGATTTACAAGAAGAGGAGTTTCTATACCGGTAACTGAAGCAGTTGTAAAGGGGCCTAGAGAAGGTTTTACTGAACTTTTAGTGGATAATGTTTCATTAATAAGAAGAAAAATTAAAAATGCAGATTTAAAATTTGAATCTGTAGTAGTTGGAAAAAAGAGTAATACTGCAGTATGTATATCTTACATAAAGGGAGTAGTACCTAAGTATCTCGTAGATAATGTAAAGGAAAAGATTAACGGTATGGACCTTAATTTCTTATTAGATACTAATTATATAGAAGCTGAACTTAGAGAAAAGAATACAGTTTTTGATACCGTTGGGTATACAGAAAAGCCAGATGAAATAGCAGCAAAGCTTTTTGAAGGGCGAGTTGCAGTGTTAGTTGATGGAACACCTTTTGTAATAACAGTGCCGTATTTCTTTTTAGAAAATTTTCAAGCACCTGATGATTATTATTTAAATAGATATTTTGTTAATTTTACAAGAGTCATAAGATGGATAGCATTTTTTATTGCTACTTTTGTACCAGGATTATATGTTGCAATTATTACCCATCATTTTTCACTTATACCTTCAATGTTTGTATTTAGATTAGCAGTATCTAGGGCTGGTGTTCCTCTTCCAACAATCGTAGAAGTTTTACTAATGATGATATCTTTTCAAATTATAAAAGAAGCAGGAGTTAGACTTCCACAGCCAATTGGAGGAGCTATGAGTATAGTTGCAGGACTTATCTTAGGAGATGCTGTTGTAAGTGCAGGAATAGCTTCAAGAATAACAGTTATTATAGTAGCTGCAAGTACATTAAGTTACTTCTTAACACCTAAGCTATATGGAGCTATGTCTATATGGTCAATTATTATAGCTGTAGTAAGTGCTCTTCATGGACTTCCAGGGTTTTTGATAATATCTATGATTTTATTAGTAAGACTTGCAGAGCTAAATACAGGAGGATATGCTTATCTTTTTCCAATAGGAAGCACAAGTACATACAAATTCAAAGATGTTGCCTTTAGAGGAAGGTTAGATAAGATATCAAAGAAAATTATAGAAGAGGGAGGACAAAATAATCATGAAGAAAAAAATAGCTGATATTATAGTAATTTTATTTATAATTCTAAATTTGACAGGATGTTATAACTATAGAGAAATTAATAAGATGACTTTTGTAACATCAGTTATTTTTGCTAAGGGGGAACGTGATAGTGTATCTGTATACTTAGATTGTGTAAGACCTTATAGAAGTGCTAATGAAAGCTCTGATAAGGGTAGAAGAGTAATATTTAAGGGAAATGGAAAAACAGCTCTTGAAGCTATAAGAAATATAAATGTTTCTTCAAACTATAATTTAAATTTTAGCCAAGTAAGAGCATATATCTTTTCAGAAGGAGTAGCTAAAGAAGGAGTTCAAAATTATATTGATCTTATTAATAATGACCAGCAGTTTAGCTATAAGCCCTATATGTTTGTATATGAAGGAGATGTTAAAAAGCTAATAGAGACAACAAATGAAGATGAAGAATATTTAGGATTATATCTTGATGAATTAATACAAAAGAATGATAAAAATGGTAAGGTTGTAAGATCAAATGTTAATGATTATATAAAAAATAGTAGAATAGGTTCAAGAAATAGCTTTATGAGTGATATTGAGTTAGTAAGTGACGATATTGAAAGTAAGATTCAGTTAAATGGAGGCTCGGTATTTCATGATAATAAGATAGTAGAAAAATTAAAACCAGAAGATGTATTAACTTATAACATACTTATGAAGACTGTAAGAGAAGGGACTTTTGAAGTACCTAATCCTAATGATAAAGAAAAATTTATTACTTTAGATTTACTAAATGAAACTAATGATACAAGTTTAGCAGTAGATGAAGATAATATTATCTTAACAAAAAATATTACTATTACTGTTATTTTAGGGGAAATACAAGGAGTTTTAGAAGTAGATGATATGGTATTAAATGAAATTAAAGCAAATGAAGAGGCTAAACTTGAAAAATATCAGCAAGACTTTTTTAAGAATTATAAAGAAAAAGGTATAGATATATTAGGTATTGATAGATTATTAGAAGAAGAATACCCAGAAATAGATAGGGAAAATTTTTTAGATAAGACATCACTAGTTACTAATGTAGAGTTAATTATAGACGGAAGTAGTCATATAAGAAATAGTTTATAAAAAACAATAACTTAATTATTGATATAAGATAAAAAAGAGGTTAACATAGTAAGTAGCTTTATAGTAACAATCCTTAAATAGGGTGGGTGAACAATGCTTAATAAAACTGAAGATTATGATGAACTAAAGAAGGAATATGAAAATTATCAAATTGTAACAGAGTTTCAAATGCAAAAGTTATCAAGAAAAATTATGAAGCTAGAAAAAGATGTTAATGTTCTCACGAATATAGTTGAAATAAATAAATATATAAATACTTATTTAAGTGATGAAAATCTTATGATGATGATTAATGATATAATAATAGGACTATTTGGAGTTTCTTGCTCTACCATATTTTTATATGAAGATGGGGAGTTAAATATAGAAGCAACTAATGTGAAAAATAAAAAGATAGATATTACAAAAGAAGAAATGGCGTATATAGATTCTGGTGAAAGGTTCATTTTAAATAATAAGGATGGAATAAGATATTATAAAGATACAGAACTAAAAATATGCTCAATAATGGGAATGCCTATAAAGCTAAGAGAAAAGTATATTGGATTTATAATAGTTGAACATAAGATTTTTAATTTCTTAAATTCAGAACATAATACATTTTTACAATCTATAGCTAATCAAATCGCTATAGAATTAGAAAATTCAATGTTATACAGAAAAATGAAAAATATGGCGAGAAAAGATCCTTTATTAAACATATACAATAGAAGATACTTTTTTGAGGCTGTAGAAGAAAAAGTTAAAGGTGATATTAAAAAAAATTATGCTATAGCAATGATTGATGTTGATAATTTTAAATTAATTAATGATAAGTATGGACATCAATTTGGAGACAAAGCATTAATTGAAATTGCTGAAGTAATTAAAAGGAATATTAATGAAAACATTATCTTAGCACGTTATGGTGGAGAAGAAATTATAATGTATATTGAAAATTTCAAGGATAAGCAAGAAGTTGTTGATATTTTAGAGAATATAAGAACAGCTATAGAACATAACGAAATAGATGATAAGATAATAACCATAAGTATAGGAATAGTCTTTTTGTCTGAGGATAAAAGAAGTATTAATGAGTTAATAAAAGAGGCTGATAGGCATTTATACAGAGCCAAATTTAATGGAAGAAATAGAATTGAATATACTATATAAACTTTAAGTGAGCTTTTAAAATAGGCTCACTTTTTTTCTATTAAAATGCATCAATATGTAGAAATAATTTGTATTTATATGAATATAATTTATTATATAATCTATTAGTATAAAAATTATAGAGGAGTGATCCTAATGATTCAAGTATTCTGTAATAAGAGAGGTTCAGGGAAAACTAAAAGATTAATTGATTTAGCTAATAAACAAATAAACTTAACAAAAGGTGCTTCGGTATACATTGATGATAGTTTAAAACATATGAGACAGATAGATAATAGAATTAGGTTTATATCAACTAATGATTTTAATATGGCAGGATATCAGAATTTTTATGGATTGTTATGTGGGATACTTTCTGAAAATTATGATATAGAAAATATTTATATTGATAACGTTTTAGATAATGAGATGAGTAAACTTAATGAATTTGAAAAAGGTTTTAGAAAAATGGCAGAGTTATCAAATAATTTTAATTTAAATATATATGTAAATATTAATTATGAGGAAGAAGAAATACCAGCCTTTATAAGAGAATATGTAGCTTAATATTGAAAATAATTGAAATTTATAATAGATGAAAAAGTTCTTGAAAGTATGCTAAGCTTCAAGGACTTTTTCTTTTATGTATATTGTTAGAATATGCAGAAAAGCTTGATAAAATGGCACTTTGAGGTTATACTATATATTAGTTATTTTAATGAAAAAAATAGGAGGTTTAGAAAATGGCTAATGTATTAGATGAGTTAATGGAACGTGGTTACATAAAGCAATTTACACATGAAGCTGAAACAAGAGAATTGCTAGAAAAGGAGAAAGTAACTTTTTATATAGGCTTTGACCCAACTGCAGATAGCTTACATGTTGGACACTTTATTGCAATGATGTTTATGGCTCATATGCAAAAAGCTGGACATAGACCTATTGCTTTGGTTGGTGGCGGAACTGCTATGATCGGAGATCCAAGCGGTAAAACAGACATGAGAAAGATGCTTACAAAAGAACAAATTGAACATAATGTTGAATGCATAAAGAAACAAATGGAAAGATTTATAGATTTCTCTGATGGTAAGGCAATATTAGCAAACAATGCTGATTGGTTACTAAATCTTAATTATGTAGATTTCATAAGAGATATTGGTGCACATTTCACTGTTAATAAAATGTTAGCAGCTGAATGCTTTAAACAAAGAATGGAAAAAGGATTATCATTCTTAGAATTTAACTATATGTTAATGCAAGGATATGATTTCTATGTATTAAATCAAAAGTACGGATGTAAGATGGAACTTGGTGGAGACGATCAATGGTCAAACATGATTGCTGGAGTTAATTTAATAAGAAAGAAAGCTCAAGAAGATGCTTTTGCAGTAACATGTACATTATTAACTAATAGTCAAGGACAAAAGATGGGTAAAACTGTTGGAGGAGCTTTATGGCTTGATCCAAAAAAAACATCACCATTTGATTTCTATCAATACTGGAGAAATGTAGATGATGCGGATGTTGAAAAGTGTTTAGCATTATTAACATTCCTTCCAATGGATGAAGTAAGAAGATTAGGAGCGCTTGAAGGTTCTGAAATAAATAAAGCTAAAGAGATATTAGCTTATGAAGTTACAAAACTTGTTCATGGTGAAGAAGAAGCTTCTAAAGCTCAAGAAGCTGCAAGAGCTTTATTTGCAGGTGGAGTAAATATGGATAATGTTCCTACAGTTACAATATCTAAAGAAAAGTTAGGTTCTGATTTATTAATGATATTAGCTGAAGAAAAAGTTGTTCCATCAAAAGCTGAAGGAAGAAGATTAATTCAACAAGGTGGATTATCATTAAACGGAGAAAAAGTTACAGATGTTAAGAGAGCATTAACTGAAGAAGACTTTAAAGATGGATCTGCTTTAGTTAAGAGAGGTAAGAAAAACTACCACAAGATAGAATTAGCTTAATAAAAAAGGGCTGGAGATAATCGAGGGCACTGAAAAAGTGCCCTTAGGAAAATTAAGTCCAAAAGATTGTTATTCAACAATCTTTTGG
>NZ_FPBY01000092.1 GCF_900116755.1 Clostridium sp. DSM 8431 | reverse complement strand
GCTAATACTGCAAAAGGAGCAACTGCTAGTAGTTATTTATATAGTATTGTGGAAACTGCCAAGGCTAATAAGCTGGTTATAGAAAAGTATTTAGTTTATCTTTTTGATAACTTAATAAATATAGATACAACCGATAGCGAAAGCTTAGAGAATCTTATGCCTTGGGCTGATAAGATACCGGATGATCTAAAAATTAAAGATAAGAAATAGTAAATCCCTATAAAGATAATTGAGGTATGATGTAAATCTCAATAACTTTATAGGGATATTTTATTACTATTTTTGAAGCAATAAAAGACGCCAAAAACTTTTACGCTTACTGTTAAACGAAGGAGAAGAAATTTATGAAAAGAAAATGTACTATATGTGAAATTGAAAAGGATGTTAAAGAATTTATATATAAGAATGGGGATAGAATACATGAATCCAAAAAACGTTGTAACGATTGCAAAAATGCTATAGATAGATTTAATAAATCAAAATATAGATTTAAGCAAAAAGCTGACTACTTAGTAGGAAATATAAAAAATGAATACATAAAAGAGATGTTTAAATTCTTCACTAATGAGAATGGTCAATTAGAATGTCCATACAATGGAACGATATTAACAAAAGATACATATACATTAGAGCATATTCAACCTCTTGATAAAGGGGGATGTCATGCAATTTTTAATATTATACCTTGTTCTGCTAGTGCCAATCTTTCTAAAGGCAATAGTATGATGGAAGAATGGTTTCAACAACAAGAATATTTTGATAGGTCAAGATTACATAAAATATATGGATGGATCAATTATTGTAGTAAAGAATTATTGGAAGATCCTTTTGCTGATATTTTAAATAATGAATATATTAAATAGTTGGTTGAATTGTATATGTGTATAGAAACTGTAATACTTAGTTGGCTTATATACAGAGGTAAAAGAACAGTTTCTATACATAAATTAGAGCATAACAAAAGAAGAAACAAAAATAACAAAAAAATAAACTAATGTATTGTACTAAAGAATTTAGTACAAGCATAAAAACAAGGGAGGATATTGTATGAATGAAAAAATAACATTTACTATGTTAAAAAATAATTATATATGGAATTATAAAGATTCAACTGAAACATTCTATAAAATTTATGGGGAAGAAGTTATAGGATTATTATTATATTTAGATATTAATACAAATAGATTAGGGGAAAGTTTATTTACAATAGAGGACTTTCTCAATTGCTTTAATATAACACCAAGAAGTGGTGCAGGTAAATCAATTGAAAGAGTACGTAATATATTAGATCAGTTAGAAAAAATAGATATTATTCTAGATTTGAATATGAGTGTGGATAAAGTTAGAAGAAATGATTTATTAAAGTGTAAATTAAGTGTGCCATTTAACAGAGATGGAGAAAAAATTACAGAATTTTTTGTGGTAAATCATGACGTTTATGAGAAAATAATATCTTCAGATACAGAATTAAATAAGCTGAGATTAATAAATATATATTGCTATATTGTATCAAGGATAAGAAGAAGAAAAGAGAACGAAAAAGATCCTAAATATCGAATGGGAGGCAAGGCAGAATATTGTCATCCTTCATATGAACAAATAACTAAAGATTTAGGAATAAGTGAAAGTACTTTTAATAAATATCTTACACAGCTAAATGAATGGGAATTGATATTCTATGATAATATAGGAGTATTAAGTAAAAATAAAATTAAAAAGTTAGCTAATAATGTATATACTATTCATCCACTTGAATTAGAATATGCACTTAGGGAATCAAAAAACTATTATGTTAATCTAGAGGGATGGAGACTAATTAAAAAAGATACATCTCAATTAAATAAAACAATAAAGGGTTTAAAGGGGAAGATAGCTTCAGAAAGAAATAAAGGTAATGATACTACCAAATTAGAAAAGAAGTTAAATAATAAACTGGGTGAGTTGGAAAAGTTAATATTAAATCAAGTTGAAGAATCAAAAGCAGATGTAATAAAAAGAATCAATTCATATTTAGCAAAAGTAAATGAAGAAAGTGAAATGGAGGTATATTTGGAGGAGTTTTTTGAACACTTCGAGGATAATGTATGGGATCTTTCTATTGAAGAATTAAGGGAAGTTGAAAAGAGGGTTTTAGATTTTATAGCTAGTTAAAAAATTAAATACTAAGTATTAATTGAGAGATACAGATGGAGGAGTATCTCTTTTTTGTTCAAAATAATCACATGTTTATAAATTAAACTCTTTTATTTTCGACATGGAAATTAAAAAAATATGGTATAAAAAATCATTAATATTGCATATGAAATTTTTTTTGGAATGATACCAAAAATCAAATTTGCTAGGGATTTCAATGATTTCTCGACATGGTGACGACATGAAAATTATTATGAATTTATGTAAAGAAAAACATCTGTTTTAGTTTACACTTATATTTTTAAGAATGATGGTGTATAAATGGCTTGTCTGTGTAGAAATTCTTAATAATTTAATTTACAATGTTTTTATTTACAATATATAAAATTGATGCTAATATACTTATATAAATTATAGAAACAGAGGATAAATATATGACAGCATACGGATATTGTAGATGTAGTACAAATGAAACAAAGCAGGATATTACAAGACAGGAAAGAGAATTAAAAGCTTTAGGAGTTACAGATAAGTATAATATATATAAAGAATATGAGAGTGGTACAAAGCTTAATAGAGTAGAGCTAAACAGATTACTAGGAGCAGTTCAAGAAGGAGATACAATTGTAGCAACAGAAGTTTCAAGAATTACTCGAAGTACAAAGCAGCTGTGTGAAATAATAGATATAGTTAAAAAGAAGAGGTTGAAACTTATATTAGGAACATTTGTTGTTGATTGTACTGAAAAGGAACTTGATCCTATGACAGATGGAATGTTAAAGATGATGGGTGTCTTTGCCGAAATGGAACGTAACATGATTTCAGAAAGAGTTAAAAGTGGCGTTGCTAATGCTAGAGCAAAAGGAAAGGTTGTTGGAAGACCTAGCTTAAAGTTGGGTGATATACCGAAGAAAGTTATAGAGACTTATGAATTATATAAGAATGGAGCTATAAGTAAGAGCGATTTTGCTAAGATGTGTGGAATTTCTAGACCTACTTTAGACAAGTATATAAAAGTTATTGTTGAAGGGTAGGGGGATAGTTTACATTTTAAATATATTTTAGAGAGTTATAGAAAGAGATACCACATTACTATATTAATCACCAATATTATCTAGGAGAGGAATAACCTCTTCTTTTTTATATTAAAATTGATATTTTAAGTCTATTTAACAATAAGATGATTTTTTAGATAAGATAATTGATATTAAAAAACGGAAGAAATATTTACTTTTTATTAAACAAGAGTTAAAATAATGAAAAGAAATATAAAATTGGAGATGATGTAAGTGAAAAGCAAATACTATGCAAGTGTAATAATTCCTACATATAATCGAAGTAATTTATTAGAAGGTACTCTTAAATCTTTACTTCAACAAGATATTAATAGACAAAAGTTTGAAGTGATAATTATAGATGATGGTTCAACTGATGATACACATCAGGTAGTTGATATGTACAGAGATAAACTTAATATAAAGTACATATATCAGGAACATGTAGGATTTAGAGTGGCAGCAGCAAGAAATTTAGGGATTAAAAGTTCAGAAGGAGATATATGTGTTTTTGTTGACAGTGGAGTGTTATTGAAAAAAGATGCTATTAATGAAAATATAAAAATACATAGCTCTTCAAAAGAGTATGCAGTTATTGGATATATGTATGGATTTGATGAATACAGTGAAAATGAGGAAAAAATATTAAGTATGAATGTAGATCCTCTTAATGTTGATAAGTACATAGAATTATTAGAAAAAGAAAAGGTTTTTGATATGAGAGAAAAACTTTATAAAGATTTAGGTGATGATTTGACAAAATGGCCGGCTCCATGGGTAATATTTTGGACAGGCTATGCCTCTGTTAAAAGAGATATATTAACTAAAGTTGGAATGTTTGATGAAAGTTTTAATACTTGGGGTGGAGAAGATACAGATATTGCTTTAGCTATGTATACGAATGGTGTGGAAATTATAATGGATAGAAAGTTAAAAAGCATTCATATGCCACATGATAAATTTAAAACAAGTATTAGTAAAGAAGAACTCAAGAAAAGAGGAAAAGAAAAAAAAGAGTTTATACATAGTAAATATAAATTGCAATCTACTGAAGTCTATATTAATACTTCAAGTATAGAACTGAACCATAAGATTATGAAGAAAAAAATATAATGGATATAAATTATAAAGGTAAGGAGGTAATTAAGTGCAAGAAAACAAGGATACATTAAAATTAATAGTGTGTGATATGGACGGAACATTACTTGACTCAAATAATAATATTTCGTCAACGAATATAAATGAAATTAAAAAGCTAGAGAGTAAAGGAATTAAATTTGTTATTGTATCTGGACGGCAAGCAAATGAAATAAGAAAAATGTTGAAAAAGTATGATATCAATATTGGTATTATAGGACTTAATGGAGCAGAAATATGTGATACTCAAGGAAATATTATATGGAATAAAGGAATAAAAAATAATGATATAAGAGAAATTGTTGATATACTTAATCAAAAAAAAGTATTGTATAAATGCTATTATTCAGATGAAATTATTGTAAGGTGTCCTGAAGGAATAGATAAAATTTTAATGGGCTTTGTATTAGATAAATACAAAAAGATTGAAAATAGAGAACAGGATTTACATAATTACTATATTAAATTGTGCAGTAATTATGCAAATGTAGATGATATAGTTGGTTATGACAAAAATAAAAGTAATCAAATTCTAAAAATAGAAGTTTTAGATACTAATAAAGAAATGTTAAATGATATTAGAGAATTAGTTAATAAAATAAGTTCGGTGTATGTAACTTCATCATATAGAAACAATATAGAGATAACAGCTAAAGATGTTAATAAGGGCAATTCGGTTAAAATTCTTATTGATATGTTGAATATAAAAAGAGAGGAATTAATAGCATTTGGGGATAACTTTAATGATAAAGAAATGATAGAGTACGCTGGAATTGGAGTAGCTATGCAAAATGGAGTGGAAGAAATAAAGAATGTAGCAGATTATATAACATTAACAAATGATGAAGATGGAGTTTCATATGCTATAGAAAAATTTATTATGTAATATATTATGTAATATATTAATTGATAAGGGGATGAATATATTTTTGGATAATATAAACGAGATTAAGTTAATTAATAATATAGGGAATTTTGAAACAGCTATAAGAGAAATACTATTGTTGAATGGAAAAATAGATACATACAAACATGTAACTAATGTTGCAAAAGTAAATGTAGAGATAGCAAGAAAATTTAGATTAGATGAAGAGGTATGTAAGATAGCAGCATTGGGACATGATATAGCAGGAATTATAAATTCAGCTGATATGCTTACGTATATTAAAAGAAATAAAATGTTTTTAGATAAATCTGAAGAGAAATATCCATTTTTACTTCATCAAAGACTTTCAGCTATTATGTGTAACAAGATATTTAATATAAGGGATGAAAGAATATTGTCTGCAATAAATTATCACACTACCTTAAAGAAAAATGCATCCAATTATGATATGGCATTATTTGTAGCAGATAAATTAGCATGGGATCAAGAGGGTCAACCACCTTATTATGAAATAGTAAAAGGAGAATTAGATAAATCATTAGAGTATGCGTCTTTAGCATATATAAAATACGTGTATGATAATAATATGATTTTAATGCCTCATAAGTGGTTGGATGAAGCTAAAGTTTGGCTTGAAGAAAGTATTAAAAAAGGTGAGAAGGTTAGATAAGGTGGAGAGTAGTAGAAAAGTTACAGATATGACGTCTGGAAATATTGTACGTCTAATTATTTTATTTGCGTTACCAATATTTTTAGGGAATATACTTCAACAGATATATAATATTGCGGATACAATTATTGTAGGATATACGTTAGGAGATAATGCATTAGCTGCAATAGGGGCAACTAGTTCTATTTATAGTCTAATTATAGGTATGAGTAATGGGATGAATAATGGGTATAGTATAATTATAGCAAGGTATTTTGGGGAAAAGAGTGAAGAAAAAATAAAAAAATCAGTTGCACTTATGATAGTGTTAAATATAGTAGTTTCCATACTTCTTACAGTAATATCAGTAATTGCAGTTTTACCTGTACTTAGATTATTAAATACTCCGGAATTAATAATAGGTGATTCGTATAAATATATTATTATAATCTTAATTGGAATGATAAGTACTAATATATACAATATGGAGTCAGGTATTTTAAGAGCTGTTGGAAATAGTAGAACTCCTTTATTATTTTTAAGTATTTGCTTGATTATTAATATTATATTGGATTTTATGTTTGTCGTAATTTTCAAAATGGGAATTGAAGGTGCAGCGTTAGCAACTGTATTATCTCAGATTTTATCAGCAGTTTTATGCTATATTAATAGAGTGAAAAATTATCCTCAGCTAAGAATTTCAAAAGAGAATTTTAACTTTTCAAAAGAGTTTGTAAAGGAAATGTTCGGGACAGGATTATCTATGGGAATGGTAAATTCAATATTTGCTATAGGTTCGGTAGTATTACAAAGTTCTATAAATTCTCTTGGAAATGCAACAATTACAGCTAATTTAGGAGCTAGAAAAGTAGATGAAATGTTGATGTTACCATTAGTTACATTATCGAATGCTAATGCTACATTTATTGGACAAAACTTTGGAGCAAAAAAGATGAATAGAATAAAAGATGGTATTATGAAAACCTGTTTAATAGGATTTGTGTGGACAAGTATTATAGTAGTTGTGATAAGCTTGTTTTCAGATACTATAATTCAAATTATTACAGGAACAACAGAAGTATATATTATAAATATGGCTTCTAAGTATTTAAAAATCAATATACCATTTTTTTATGTATTAGGAGTTTTATTTGTATTTAGAACGTCATTACAGGGAATTGGAAATAAAGTAGCACCTATGGTATCAAGTACTATTGAGTTAGTAGGAAAGTGCTTTTCTACATGGTACTTAACTCCTAAACTTGGATATACAGGTGTGTGTGTTACAGAGCCAATAGTATGGGTGTTATGTACATTATTTTTAATGGGTACATTTTTTAAGGATTATAAAAAACTATTAAGTAATTAATTATTTATGTATAAAGCTATGTCTTTCGGTGAAGACGTGGCTTTTTTTAGTGCGCCCAGCATGGGCGTGCACTAATCGGTGAAAGTCCGTAACGGGGGCTGATAGTGCCAACCGTATAGCTTAAGACAAGGGTGTCCATCGTGAGGTGGAATCTGAAGGAAGTCGGAGGCAAAGCTTTGGTCTGAGGAACACAAATCACATCTGAGGCTTAAGTCTATGGGTAAGCTTGCTGAACAAAGTGAAGCCCTATAACTATCCGAAATAGACAGAGTAAATGTGGCAGATAGATGAAGTGAAAGTGCACGTTCTTACCTGGGGAGGTCTGATAATACATCAATAAGTAGATGAAATTTCGAAATTGATAACCTATGTAGTAATATATAGCTGAATTATCAGAAGTCAGCAGACGTCATAGTACCTGAGTTAATCGCGATAACGAAGGGAAGGACTGAACATTAGAGGTTTACAACTTTGATAAATCTAAGAATTATGAAGAAAGCAGAAATTCCGATAAGGAATCTTGCTGTGGAGGTAGAAATGGAAGTTCGAGATAAACAGAAGATGCAGAGTAAAACTGTAGATTTATTAAATAGGGAAAGCGTAAACAATGAATTATTTGATACTAGCAGATTACTCGAAGATGTACTCGAAAGAGACAATATGCTTGAAGCAATGTATAGAGTAATTAGAAATAAAGGTAGCCATGGTATTGATGGCATGAAGACCGATGAACTTCGTGAGCATGTCAAAAGGACATGGACAACAGTTAAATCTAAACTGCTAGAAGGAAAATATAATCCATCTCCAGTAAGGAGAGTTGAAATTCCAAAGCCAGATGGCGGAGTGAGATTGTTAGGAATACCAACAGTGCAAGATAGAATGATTCAACAAGCAATTGCACAAGTACTTAGTGAAATGTATGAGCCTACTTTCTCTGAAAGTAGTTTCGGCTTTAGACCAAACAGAGGTGCAAAGAATGCTATAAAGCAATCTGAAACATATATAAATCAAGGATATAAGTGGGTTGTAGATATGGACTTAGAAAAGTTCTTTGATAAAGTTAACCACGATATTTTAATGGGAAAACTTGAAAAAAGAGTGAAAGATAGAAGACTACTAAACCTTATAAGGAAGTATCTAGAAAGTGGAGTTTTAATAAATGGAATTAAAGTGTCAAGTGAAGAAGGAACACCGCAAGGGGGACCACTTAGTCCATTACTAGCAAACATAATGTTAGATGATGTTGATAAAGAACTTGAGAAAAGAGGACATAAATTTTGTAGATATGCAGATGATTGTAATATATATGTTAAAAGTAAAAGAGCAGGTCTTAGAGTAATGAATTCTATAACAAGAATTATCGAGGGTAGACTTAAATTAAAAGTCAATAGAGATAAGAGTGCAGTTGACATTGTAAGTAAAAGAAAATTTCTGGGGTTTTCATTTTATTTCTCCAAAGATGGAGCCAAAATAAGAATACACGAGAAATCAATAAAAAGATTTAAAGAAAAGGTAAAATTTATAACAAACAGAAATAGAGGAATATCTATGGAATTAAGACTACTTAAATTAAATGACTCTATTAAAGGATGGATTAATTATTTTGGAATAGCTAACGCCAAGCGAAAGCTAATGGAATTAGACCAATGGATTAGAAGAAGGTTACGAGCTTGTATATGGAAACAATGGAAGAGAGTAAAAACAAGATTCAGAAATCTTATTAAACTTGGAGTTCCTAAATATAAGGCATATGAATATGCCAATACAAGAAAAGGCTACTGGAGAATATCGAGTAGCCCAATTCTAGAAACTACATTAAACAATAGATACTTTAAAACTATTGGATTAATGAGCCTATCTAATATTTATCAAGTAATAAATTAATTCTAATGAACCGCCGTATACGGAACCGTATGTACGGTGGTGTGAGAGGTCGGTAGATAAAATAATTATCTACCTCCTACTCGATTGTATATATAAGTTCTGTTAAAAGATAAAAATGTATACTCAATAAACTTGACAGAAGTGTGGAGAAATTGATTTTTTTGTTTTATTTTTATATTATTTAAATTTAAAGAGAACAATATTGTAAAAATTTATATTATTAAGTTGATATTAAGAAATGATAGAAAATATATTAAATTAATGAGGGATTTAAAAAATAAGTCAATAAAAAGGAAATAAAATAAATAGAAAAAACACATAAAATAACAAATAAGTATAATAAAAGGTGATATAATAGGTAATTGTAAAAAAATAAAATAATGGAGGAAAAGTGAAATGATAAAAAGTGTAGACTCAGCACATGGAGGAGCAGGATGGAGACCGAGAAAGACTACAAGTATTGATGAATTAGGTACTATATGGAGGCAATGTGGCGTTGTCTCAGAAACTGACGAATTAAAAGAAGTTTTAATGAGACGCCCTGGAAAGGAAATTCTCAAAGTAGATAATCCAAGTAAGTATTTATGGACTAAAAAAATGGACTTAGAAAAGGCACAGTTTCAACATGATAACATAGCTGAAACATATAGAAAATTAGGGGTTAAGGTTAATTATATTGATGACATACGTGCAGAGAAATATCCTAACATAATATTTATGCGTGATACATTTACTATGACATCACAAGGAGCTATTGTTTCTAGATTAGCATCAGAAGCAAGAACAGGTGAAGAAGTAATTGTAGCAGAAAAGTTATCATCTTTAGGAATTCCTATTATTGCTACAGCTCATGGAGAAATGAACTTAGAGGGACCAGATATAATTTTAGTTAATAAGGATTTGGTTTTCTTAGGCATTGGAATAAGAACTAATATGAAAGCAGTACAATTTGTAAAAATTCTACTAGAAATGCAGGGATATACAGATATAAAAATAATACAAACAACATATGGATGTGGCCATTTAGATGGTGTTGTTAATATTTTGAATTCTAAATACGCTGCTCTTGTTCCACAAAGGGCATCATACGAAATGTATCAATCATTAAAAAGACATGGATATAAAATTATAGATTTAGATAATATTACTGAAGTTGATCAATGCATGTCAATAAATTTTGTTCCAATTAATCAAGAAACTATTGTAATGAATAAAGGTACTAAGGATACTATAAAGAAATATCAAGATTGTGGTATAGAGTGTATTGAAGTTGATGTATCAGAATTAATGAATGGTGGGGGGGCTATTCATTGTATGACAGGTGTAATAGAAAGGAAGTAGAGTAATGAGTGTATCTATAATAATTCCAATAAAAGCAAAACAACAATATGTTGTAAATGGGCTTATTGAGAATGTTGTTAAATTGGCTCGAGAGGTTGTAAATGATGAAATACAAATAGTTATAGCAGATGAATCTGTTGAAGAGGTATACAATTATATGGATACATATATGGTTAATTATAATAATATAGTTCACTTTGTTCCTAAAAAGGAAGCAAGGACTGGAGCAAATGATAAATCAAATGGTGTATGTGAGGCTTTTAAGTATGCAAAGTATGACAATATACTATTAGTTGATGATCATTTTAGATTAAATAGAGAAACTATTATTAAATTAGAAAAATATTTTTATAAATATGATGTGTTTAAATGTATGCCCAAATTTGAAAAGTCTAAGATTTCTGTATTAATTGACTTATGCGGAATGTTTGTAATTAATATTTTAGATTATAGAAAGCAATATTGCGGACATTTAGCTTTTAAGAAGAGTCAGTTTGAGAAGTGTGGATTACCATGTAGAGATTCATTATTTGATGAATTTGCATTTGAAAAACATTTGAGAAAAAATGGTTATAATGTAGGGTTTGTTAGAGATGTATCAATTGATGCTGTACAAGAAATTACTACTAAGAGATTTTTTGAACAGAGAGTTCGTTATGCTTATGAAAATCTAGCAATGCCATTTAGATTTTTACTGTATTTATTAATTCTTCCGATATTAATATCATGTGCAGTAATAGATGTTAAAGTTGCTGAAAATATAATTATAGCATTTACAGTTGGCGTTAGTGTTGTAGCTTTAATAGGTCAAGTATTGTATGGACGAAATATATGTCCTAAGTATACTTTCTTGTTGAGTCCCATATGGTTTTGGTTTTATCCATTTACAACATGGATGGCTCTAATCTGCTTTTTTAATGGTGGTGTAAGTTTTGGTGGAAATAAAGTAAGAAAAGCCGGCTGATAAATAGAAACTATATTAATATAGTAGATTTAAATTTTAAATAGAGATGATTAATATGTTAAACAAGAAAAAACTTATAGTTAATGCTGATGATTTTGGATTAACAAAATCAGTAAGTGAAGGAATAATAGAAGCTAATAAAAAGGGAGTAGTGACAACAACAACTGTTATGATGAATCAAGATTTTGCAGAAGAAGCTTTAAAACTTTCTAAGACTGCTTCAAGTTTAGAATTAGGAGTTCATTTAGTTTTTAATAGTGGAAAGCCTGTATTAGATGTGCATGAAGTAAGAAGCTTAGTGTCAGAAAAAGGTATGTTTCAAAAAAATATTTTTGATTTTAAAGAAAGAGTACAGGATGAAGAATTATTTAATGAATTTTGTGCGCAAGTAGATAAATTTATAGAAGTATATGGTGAAAAGCCAGCTCATATTGATTGTCATCATTGGGTTATATTATTTCCAAGGTTTTTTGAATGTTATCTTAGAGTCGCAGAAAAATATAATGTGCCAATTAGAAAACCTATATTAGATTTAGAAAATTTCAGCGAGGATGGATTAAAAGATTTAATGGGAAATGTCTATGGTAAAAATCTTGAAAAAAGCTTTTCAAAGTTAGAGAAAGAAATCATTAGAAGAAAGATGAAATGTCCTGATAATTTTAGAGCTGGTTTTTATAATAAACAAGCTAACATTGAATATTTAGAAAACATTATTAATAATTTGCCAGATGGAACTACTGAATTAATGACACATGCAGGGTTTGTAGATGATGAGCTTATGAATAAAAGTTCATATAATATAGGGAGAAAAAATGAGTTCAATATATTAACAGACAGTAGAATTAAAGAATTGTTAGATAAAAATAATATTAGTTTGGTTAATTTTTCGTCCTTATAATTCATATTAAAAAGGCTATTTTGAAACCAGATAGTATAATAACAATTAAAATAGTTTATTTTATAAAATTTGAGTTTATAGAAAGGAAAGTTATTATGAATATTGTAGAAAAGTGGATTGAAAAAGGAATAAAGTTTGTTAATCCAGCAAATGTTGAAATAGATGATTCAGTTATATTAGAACATGGAGTTACAATTGGAAGTTTTGTAGTATTAAGAGGTGATACTCATATTGGAAAGAATACATATATAGGAGAATTTAGTGCACTTACTAATGCTAAAATAGGTGAGAATGTTGAAATAGATAAATCTACTATTATGAATAGCAGAATTGAAGATAATGTTACAGTAGGTCCATATGCATTTATTAGAGGAAATGCTGTAATAAAAAATAGTGCTTCAATAGGAGCTTATAGTGAGATAAATGATACACAGTTTGGTGAAAAGAGTAAGTGTAAACATTTCTCGTACATCGGACATACTACTCTTGGTACTAATGTAAATATTGGAGCAGGTACAATAACTTGTACTTATGATGGAAAAAGAAAATATAAATCGACAATAGGGGATGGAGCTTTTGTAGGAAGTGGATCATTAATGGTTGCACCAAGTACAATTGGAAAAAATTCTAGGACAGGTGCTGGTTCTGTAATAACAAGGGAAGTAAAAGAAAATTCTTTGGTATATGGAGTACCAGCAAAAGAAAAGTAAATATGATAACTTATTCTAGAAAGAAGAGATTGAAATGGCATTAAGTTTTAGTGAAGTAAATAAGTTCAAGAAAGATTCAAAGGAATATATTTTAAAAGTAGCAAAAGGAAAAGAAATGGATGTTACTGTGAGTCAGATAAAATATTTATTAGATTTGCAACCAAATCTAAAAGATAAATTTCCTAAAGTAGAAAGTTACAATATAGAGGATGATAAGGTTACTTATGTTTATCCATTTTATGATTTAAATATGCTAGATAAAGTATTAGTTGATAATGATGAAGATGTAGAAATATTAGAAAAGCTTTTAAGTGAAGTTGTAACTTTTATGTGTAAAGAAGTATATACTCTTGAGAATAAGCCGGCTGATAAAAGTTTCTTTAATAAAAAGTATCTTACAAGAATAGAAGATAGGGTTCAGTATTTATTGACAGAGAGAAAAGACTTAAAAAAGTTGATTACTTCAGATAAGATTAAAATTAATGGAAAGTTTTATTTAAATATTCATGAATGTATGAAATTGATAAAGGAGTCATCTAAATTACAGCTTTTAATTCCAAGTAAGCTTTGTAAAGTACATGGAGATCTATTAGCAGAGCACATTTTATATGATGCTGAGGATAATAGTAAATTTATTTTGATAGATCCACGCTGTGATAGTGAAGGTGGAGATGTTGCATATGATTTGGCAAAATTGTATCAATCAATAGAAGGTGAATTTTATGAATTCATTAGTGGTAATTTTGAATATGAGTATAATTATGAAAAAGAAATTCCAGTAGTGAATTTTAAAGTTAAAACTTTAAGAAATTCTTTAGATTATGAAAGGCTTCGGATTACCCCCTTTATATTGGACAAAATCTATTAAATTCTAAGTTTTTCTCAATTTTATATCTTTATGCAAATTTTTTGTGGATTCTCTCCAAGGTGAAGGGTATAAAATTCCTTTGGTGGTATATATCCTAAACTTGAATGCAATCTTCGTTCATTATAGAAAATCATAAATTCATTAACTATTCTATAAGCATCAGTATAAGTTTCAAATTCATTTATTTTAAAGCATTCATCTTCTAAAATC
>NZ_FPBY01000199.1 GCF_900116755.1 Clostridium sp. DSM 8431 | reverse complement strand
ACTGACCGTTGGGCTATTGAGCCATTTTTTAAAGACTGTAAAACTTACTTAGGCCTTGATGGATATCAAGTAAGAAGTGAAAAAAGTATTAATAGATATCTAACAATAATGTTAATAAACTATACTTATTGCAAAATGTATTCTAATAATTCTTATCACTTCAATACTGGATATAAATCTGCTAAGAAGGATCTACAAAAATCTAAAGTAATATTTATCTATGAAGCTGCCGCAAGCGGTACGCCGATAGAAGAAATTTTTGAGTCATTAAAAATAGCTTAGGATTCTGTTTGGTTACTTGACTGTAAAATTTTTCAAGTAAAAATGCACTATCATAGTTATTTCTTTTTTATAAACACATTAATTTTTCATTTTATATAAATTACATTTTTATTTGCATTTTCCATTTTATTCGTAGGATATTTTAAAATATTAATCAAAAATTACACTTTTAACCACAGCAAAGGATTCTCGTAAATAATTAATAGGTATAAGGTACCAGACAGTATTTGATGAATAATTATTTACATTTTCATAGCCATTTTTCTTTGCAATAATTCTACTTCTAAAAGCATGAAAATCTGTTGTAACTATTTTAACTTTTATATCTTTTATTTCTTTATTAGAATCCACCTCTATAACTTCTTTAGAAAATTTAAAATTCTCACTTGTGGTTGAAGATTTATCTTCTATAAGAATCATATTTTCTGGAATACCTTTATCTAAAAGATAGTTCTTCATAGCCTTAGCTTCTGAAATTCTTTCATCATTCCCTCTTCCTCCACTTACTATTATCTTTTTACTCTCCCCTAACTCCTTAAAAATCTTTTCAGCAGCATTAAGACGATAGGACAAAGTAAGACTTGGATAATCTCCATTAAGCCCTGCACCAAGAACCATTATATAATCACTATCTTCAGTGTTATGTTTTGGATAACTTATTATTACCACTTCTATAATAGAAATAAAAATTATAAAAAGCAGCACCCCTACACTAAACAGTTTATAAACTTTATTTAGTAAATCACTTCTTTTAATCATATTATCTATTACCTTTGATAGTGCTCCCATTAATATTAAAAGTACTCCTAAAATTAAACAAGGCATAGAAAAAGCAATTTTTGAAGTACTCATAGTATTTGTTAATATAATATAAACAATTATTAATATGCCTATAATAAATAATAAATTTCTTTTCAAATTATCTCCCCCTGTAATTTAATAAATATAAAAAGTGGGCATCTTATTTAAGTATATATTTTAAGATGTCCACCACATTTATAAATTCATTATAAATTTTATTCTAGTTCTAGGTCTATATCTGTTTTTGAATCTTCAACTTCTTCTTCTGCTAACTTGCTTTCATATTCTGCAATTTCATTTTTAAAGACATTGAACCATGGATGATATTTATCTTTATTTACCACTTCATAAAATCTTTCTGCCACATCATAATAACCTCTAGTTAATCCTTGGCTTATGTAGTCTTTTAAATAGGAATTAATGTTTACTCTATTTAGTTCACAAATTTCATTCCAGAAATAATTATATATATAATCTTGCTCTTCAATACTTCCCTCTGCAAGCTTCATAATAATTGCCTTTGTCCATTTTCCCAAATCTTCAAAGTTTCTTAGATAATCTTCGTTAATCCATGTTCCTAAAGCTCCTGCATCACCTATACATCTATCTGCTGCTTTATTATATCTTCCAACTTTAACGCTAGCTAATAATATATTTTCAATTCTTATCTTTACAGCCTTATCAGTATTTACCCAATACTCTCCTGGAAGGATACTTATAATACTTTTTATTTCCTCTTCATCATTAGTATACTTAAGCTCTTCACTTACAACTGAATATACTCTTGCAACGTCATCTTCCTCAATTACTTCAATAAGAGATTTCATGAAACTTGCCAAATTTTCTGTTTTACCTTTTTTTCTTTTTAAAAGAACTGATATGGCTATATTTCCTCTTTGATCTTTTGGAATTTCAGAAACAAGTAAATCTGAATATTCCTTTGATGGAACATAGTATTCATCAAAAACTCTTAATAAGAAAGTATTCTCTTGAAAACTTACTTTTGACTTATGAATAACTTCAAGGAGGTAATTAACAAAAATAACTATAGAATTACATACTTCTTTAGAGTCAGTCTCACTATTATAGCTTCTTGAATTTCTTACAGCTATGTAAATACCTTTAATTATCTCCTCTATACCTTTTTGAGTGTCTTTTTCTGAGGCAGTTTGTAGATTATTAACTCTTATTTTAGGGTTGTCTCCTCCAAATGCTTCAACAGCTAACTTAGGGCCTTCTATATCAAGACCGCTTTTATTTTTAATGATTTCTGTTAGAAAATGCATTGCATCAAGAATTGCACCTGTATATTTTTCTTCTTTGTAACTTTTCTCAATTGCATTCCATAATTCCTCATTAACATTGTTAATTAACTCCATATTTTCCCTCCCGACAGCTACTTAAATAATACTTTTTCTATAATGTAATTTAATTTTATATCAATTATAAAAATAAGACAAATAAATATCTATTCATATAAATTGTATCATTAGTATACAAATAGATATATACCAAACCAATGTAATATAGCTCCTGCTAGAACAAAGAAATGCCATATAAAATGATTATACTTTTTATCTCTTGAAAAAGGAACCATTCCAATTGTATATAGTATTCCTCCAATAAGAATCATCCATAATAAAGGCCTATTATGCTTAAACCAATCAGGTATGAACATAAGACCACTCCACCCAATTGTAAAGAATAATGTAAAATGAACCCACATATACCTTCCAGGTCCTAAAATACTCATCATAACTATTCCACATATAATTAAAAACCAAGCTATGCAAAAAAGAGTAATTCCTAAAGTATTCCCCCAATACACAAGATAAAGAGGTGCAAAAGTTCCTCCTATTAAAAGATAAATGGATGAATAGTCGAATCTTCGCCAAAGTCTCTTTACTTTTGATCCACTCTTAAATGCATGATATAAAGAGCTCATAAGCATCATTAAGAATAAACTTATTCCGTAAAAACATGATGCCATTACTTTCATTCCAGTATTACTTTTCACTAAAAGAAGTACCATTCCAGCAATGGCTAAAGCTGCCCCTATTCCATGAGTCACTGAGTTTCCTACCTCTTCTAATATTGTAAGAACTGGTGGTTCACTAAGCTTTCTTATTTCTTCTCTTCGTTTTATTTTTTCTTCTTCATTATTATATTTTTTACTCATATTAATTACCTCATCATAAAAAAATATACATTTATTATTATACTCTTCCTATTATTGATAAAAAAATATTTTTTCAAATTATTTTTATACATTCATTAAATTTTATGATATTATAGTTAAAGATTAAGTATAATTAAAAACTACACTGTAGATAAGGAGAGATATTATGAGTAAAAAAAGTAATAGCTGGGCTCTTATTCCAGCATTAGTATTTTTAGTTTTCTACTTAGGACTTGGAATTTGTTTTGAATATGTTTTGTCTATAGATATGGGATTTTATAGTATTCCAATAGTAGTAATCTTTATGGTTGCAATCTTAGTGGCATGTATACAAAATAGAAAATTATCTTTTGATAAAAAACTGGATCTTATGGCCAAGGGAGTTGGCGATAAGAATATTATAACTATGATTTTAATATTTTTATGTGCAGGTGTTTTTGTTGGAGTAACAGGAAGAGATAGTGCACAAGCAGTTGCCTATATGCTTTTATCTGCAGCTCCTGCATGGCTTTCAGTTACTATATTATTTGTTGTTGCATGTTTTGTTTCTTTAGCTATGGGTACATCATGTGGAACAATAACATTATTAGTTCCAATTGCAATTGCAGTTTCTAATGCTTCTGGTTATTCTGTCGCATTTTGTATAGGAGCTGTTATGAGTGGTGCTATGTTTGGAGACAACCTTTCATTTATTTCTGATACAACAATTGCAGCCTGCAATACTCAAGGATGTAAAATGAAAGATAAGTTTAAGGCAAACTTTAAAATAGCTTTTCCTGCAGCTATACTAACTTTAATTATTATTATATTAATGTCTATAAAAGCTGATGCTGGAATGGTTGAAATTCAATCTTATAAGCTTATTATGCTTGTTCCTTATATTCTAGTTTTAGCTGGAGGACTTTTAGGTTTTAATGTATTTGCTGTACTAATTTTAGGAATTGTTTCTGGAACAATTATTAATTTATTTAGTGGAGAAAGCTTCTTTAACTTATTAACAAATATGGGTAGCGGAGCTTCAGGAATGTATGAAACAATTATGGTTACTGTCCTTGTTTCAGCTCTATGTTCATTAATTAGAGAAAATGGTGGTTTTGAAGCTTTATTAAACTTTATTAGAAGAGTTTTCAAAGGCAATAAAGGTGGACAACTTGGTATGGGACTTTTAGTTGGTGTTATGGATATTGCTACTGCTAATAATACTGTTGCTATAGTTATGGCAGGCCCTGTAGCTAAAGAAATGAGTAAAGATTATAATATTACTCCAATGAGAGCAGCTTCTATATTAGATACTTTTTCATGTATCTTCCAAGGTATACTTCCATATGGAGCTCAAATGCTTTTAGCTTTAGCTGCTGCAGCTGAATGTGGCTTTACTGTTACTGCATTTGATATTATACCAAATCTGTTCTATTCATTTGCACTTGCAGTATCATCTATTCTTTACATAGCTTTTAGTAATCCAAAGAAAATATCATAATATAAAAAATAGCCTTAATCACGAAAAATGATTAAGGCTATTTATTTTACTTTGAATATAATTCACTAAACCATAACTTAATTTCTTCTTCTGCCTTTTCAGGAGAATCTGAAGCATGAACCACATTTTCTGTCTTACTTCTTCCATATCTATGTCTTATATTACCTTCATAAGCTTCTTCTGGATCTGTTGCTCCATTTATTCCTCTTATTCTCTTGATGGCGTCATCACCTTGTAAAATCATAGCAACTAAAGGACCTCTTGTAATAAATTGAATTAGTTCTTCATAAAAAGGTTTGCCTTTATGTTGAGAATAATGCTTCTCAGCTAAACTTCTTTCAGCCTTCATCATTTTAAGCTCTACAACCTTAAGGCCATTGTCTTCATATACACTAATAATATTACCAATTATATTTCTTTCTACTCCATCAGGTTTGATTAATACCATACTCTTTTCAATCATAAATTTCATCCTTCCCAAATTTTTAAGTATTCATTACTATTATTTACTATATTCAGAAAATTATAAGTTTATTATAAAAAATATCTTACCTTAACATAAATTTATATTTTCAAATTTAATTATTAATGAAATTATCTTCTTCATATTGAATAACTCCACCTTTAATATTTATGACTTTATATCCTTTTTTCATAAGTTCTATACAAGCATTTAAACTTCTATTGCCTGATCTACATAAAATATAAGGCTGTATTATGAATAAAAGTGATAAAATGTGTCAATCATCTTAACAAAGATTTTTTAGGAGATGATATATTTGAATTCGTATGAGCATTACAATAAAGTATTAGAAATGATAAAACCTATGAATAATTCCTCAAAAAGAAAATTAATTGTTGATATAAGCACGCTAATTGAATTATCCTCAATTAAAAAAGACTCAAAATTAATTTGCCCTCATTGTCATAATAAATACATAGTTAAAAATGGAAAGAACAAAAATGTTCAAAGATATCTTTGTAAAACCTGCAAAAAGTCCTTTGTAGCAAGTACTAATACCC
>NZ_FPBY01000200.1 GCF_900116755.1 Clostridium sp. DSM 8431 | reverse complement strand
AATTCCTGTAAAAACGCCTAATAAGAATGCCCATGTTGAATCATTCCATAGGATTTTAGAAGATGAATGCTTTAAAATAAATGAATTTGAAACTTATACTGATGCTTATAGAATAGTTAATGAATTTATGATTTTCTATAATGAACGAAGATTGCATTCAAGTTTAGGATATATACCACCAAAGGAATTTTATACCCTTCACCTTGGAGAGAATCCACAAAAAATTTGCATAAAGATATAAAATTGAGAAAAACTTAGAATTTAATAGATTTTGTCCAATATAAAGGGGTTAATCCGTGAGAGGTCGGTAATCAAAATAATTGATTACCTCCTACTCGATTTACAGCATTATCTATAAATAATATTGTTATGATAACTTAGAAAAATGGCAAAACTAAAGTCATACTTTGCTGTTGAATAATTTTTGGTTCCTTGCACAATTTTAGATGGAGGTATTGTTGGAATAGGTATTATAACTTTTATAATAAATAGTTCATTTCTAATTATAGGAGCTAGAAAGCCTTAAAGCCTCTTCATTGTAAAATCAACCTAGGAAATGATTATATTTTCAATATTCTTAAGTGTTTTTGAAAACTTTGTAAATGCAACTGAAGATTATTTACTAGCTGTTTTGTTTGGAGAAATTATTTTAGGTATAGGTGCAGCCTTTCTTTTTGAGTTAGATAGAGCAATGTACAGTTTACTTACTATTTTATTACATCAAAAACTCTTGATACTATTGAAGAGGGACTAAATCATACTAAGGTAGCAATGATAATTACAAATGATATAGCTGAAGTTAGAAAATTGATATATAAAAGACTTGAAAGAACTGTTACAATTATGGAAGGAGAGGGGCTGGTAAGTGTAGAAATTTGCGAATTAAAAAATATAATAAGTTCAGTTAATGAATCTGCTTTTGTTACTATTAATGATGTATCAAAAGTTATAGGCAATCATATAAAAATGTATCTTATTAGTATAATAAAACGGGGAATGAAATAATGTGTAAAATAGTAAGAAGAGACATTATATAAAGCAGGAAGAAATCTACATTATCTTTTAAATGAAGGATATCCTCTAAAATCCTCTTCAGTCTTTATAGGTAACCACTATTTATTATCAGAAAGACAGAGATTAGCTATAGCAAGGGGAATATCTCCTTTAAAAGAAATAAATCTTAGAAAATCTAAGGAAATAAAGGGTGATTTTACAGGAAGAACTGTACATATAGATGGATTTAATACAATAATAACCCTTGAAGTTGCTTTATCTAATTCTCTTTTATTAAGATCTATGGATGGTACTATGAGAGATTTAGCAGGTCTTAGAGGTACTTATAAGATTATTGATAAAACTATTCTTTCAATTAATCTTATTTATAAAGCTTTAGAAGAGCTCAAAATAAAGAAGGCTATATTTTATATTGATGCTCCAGTATCTAACTCTGGAAGGCTAAAGCAGAAAATAGAAGAGCTTTTAACAAATGCTAATTTTGAAATAGAGGTGCAGGTTATTAATAATGTTGATTCTGTTCTAGAAAAACTTGATAATGTAATTACTTCAGATGCTATTATCCTTAATAAGTGCATGGGATGGATCAACTTAAATAGAAAGATTTTAGATAGTAATTTTCAGGACTATTCTTATGTGGATTTTGAAAAACTTTTAACATAAGTTGTAGCTTCTTCATTTTTGTTGAGTATTTACAAAATACAGGGGTGAGTTTATGATTAATATAACTTTTGTAAATAGAAATATCAAAAATCATATTAATTAAATATTCATATTAAGGAGAAAATAATGATGAGGAAAAGAAAAAAATATATGTTAATAGGTTGTACTAGTTTACTAGTTATCTTGATTGGAATAGGAGGAGTTATAGGGAATTATTTTTATAATACTTCTTTAAACCCCAATGCCTCAAATAGAACTTTGCCAGGCTCTTCAAAAAATGAAAAAAGCCCTAATTGGATTTTAGATGAAAGCAATTATGTAGATAGTTATATTACTTCTAATGATAACTTAAATCTACATGCCTATGAAATACATAATAACTCAAATATATGGGTAATTACAGTTCATGGCTATAATGGACAAGGTTTCAAAATGGATGGCTATGCTAAAGAATTTTATAATATGGGATATAATATTCTAGCTCCTGATTTAAGAGGTCATGGTAAAAGCCAAGGTGATTATATTGGCATGGGATGGGATGACAGGCTTGATATAGTTAATTGGATTAATTACATAACTGAAAAGGATGAGAAAGCTAAAATAATACTTCACGGTATCTCTATGGGAGCTGCAACTGTTATGATGACTTCAGGAGAAGATTTAGTAGATAATGTGAAGTGTATAATTGAAGACTCTGGATATACTTCAGTATGGGACGAGTTTTCTCATGAATTAAAAACAATTTTCAATTTACCTAATACACCAATTCTTCAATTAGCAAATATTGTGACAAAGGTTAGAGCAGGATATTTTTTCTCTGATGCAAGTTCAGTTAAGCAATTGAAAAAAGATAAAAAACCTATATTATTTATCCATGGAGATCAAGATAATTTTGTTCCATATTATATGTTAGATGCAGTCTATAATTCAGTAGATGTGGAAAAAGAAAAACTTGTAATAGAAGGAGCAGCCCATACTAAGGCTTTAGAAGTCAATCCAGATTTGTATTGGGAAAAGATAGGTGAATTTATTAATAAGTATATTTAAGTTTTAAAAACAGCTTTTTATAGCTGTTTTTTTAACGCATAGGAAAGTTTAAAATTTCTTTGATAGTGAACAATGATTATTACAAGCTTTTTGGTATGTAAGTTGTCCAATGCGTTAAAATCAAAAATATAGTGCCGCAAAAGAACCGAAAAGCAAAATAATTAAAAAGTATAGTACAATATTTCATATACTTTATATTATGTAATAAGGGGGATTTTAAATGCTACCTATTAAAAGAAAAATAAGTTCTTATAACCACTATGATGGGAACAATAATATTAAGTATATTGTTATTCACTATACAGCCAACAAAGGGGATACAGCCCTAAATAATGCAACTTACTTTTACGAAGGAAATAGAGATGCCTCTGCTCATTATTTTGTAGATGATAATTCTATATGGCAAGTTGTTGAAGATAATAATGGCGCCTGGCATGTTGGAGATGGCAAAGGTAAATACGGTATATCTAATACAAATTCCATTGGTATTGAGCAGTGCTGTAATAAACTTGGAGTAATATCAGTAGCTACAGAAAATAATTGTATTGAGCTTGTAAGATATTTAATGGATAAGTATAAGGTGGATATAGACCATGTTGTAAGGCATTATGATGCCAGCAGAAAAATATGCCCAAATTGGCAGGATAATAACTGGGCAAGATGGTGGAAATTTAAAGAGAAAATAAAATCAGAGGTGCTGGAGGAACAGGAATTGATAGTTAACTTAAAAGATTATTTTGTAGAGGACTATTATAGAGATAATAATCCAGATGTTGTAGCTATTTATGGAACTTCAAGAGAAGGTCTTTATAAACATTATATTGATTTTGGCAAAAAGGAAGGAAGAAAGCCTAATGCGTACCCGGATGACTGGAATGAAGCTTACTATCTTTTAAATAATCCTGATGTACTTCAAAATGTTAATACTGGAATAGGATATACCTCAGGGTTACATCATTATATTATGATAGGATATAAGGAAAATAGAAGTTATTCTATGCCACAAGTTTTAACAGATACTAAAAGTGAGAATATGGCAAAAGTAGTTAAGGGAGAAACAGTATATAGAGTTGTAACTGGTTCTTTTAAAGAAAAGAAGAATGCAGAAGCAAGACAAAGAGAACTTAAAGATAAAGGCTATGATAGTTTTATAGATTCTCATAATGTTTGAAAAAAAGTTAGAAAAATATACTGTAAACTTTAGATTAAATGTAGTTTGCGGACCTGAAAAAATTAAACAGGTCCATTTATTTTGGATTTAATAAGTCCTTCAACTGAAGGATATATATATTTATCATTAAGTTTTATAAGACCATGTCTACTAAGATCTTCAAAAGCTCTTTCTACATCTGCCATACTTAAATTTTTAATATCAATATCAAAGACAGTTAATGGTTTGCTGTTTTCTTTAAAATATGACTGCAGATAACGCAGTACAATATTACTTTTACCTTTTAACATACTATTCCCCCCTCTCATTAATATAATATTGACATAATTTTGAATTTAGAATCTTTAGTTTAAAATTTTTAATTTAAAATTCTAGAATCATTACGTTTTGTTTATTAAAAAAAAAGGATTTTGATAAAAAATTAACAATTCTTTTGTATAGAGGTTGATATACAAAATTATAAGGACTACAATGTACCTATAGAAAGGCTTGGCGATAAAATTCAAAGTAATTTTCAAAAGTCATCCCTCTCATTATTTAAGTAGAAAGAAGAGTTTAAATAAATAGGAGGAAATACAAATGAAGAAGATTTTATTAAACGGAGTAGACGGAAATTTCGGTTCAAAAGCCGCAAAAACATTACTTGAAAAATGGCCACATGAGGATTTAATATTCTCAGCACCAACAAAAGAAGGATTAAAAAATTATGAAGGTCTTGGAGTAGAACTAAGAGTTGCAGATTTTAACGATGAAGAGGGACTTGTTAAAGATTTCTCTGGAGCAGACACAATGATTCTTATTTCTATGCCCTTTGTTGGATCAAAGAGACGTGCTGTACAAAAAAGAGCATTAGATGCTGCAGTTAAGGCTGGAGTAAAGAAGATTGTATATACATCTATAGTAGGTGCTGGTGAAAAGAATATTGATACATATGAAGTCAATGATCATGTATGGTTTGAAGCCTATGTAAAGGAACAGCCAATTAAGTATTTATTTTTAAGAGATTCTCAATATGCAGAAGCTATGGTTTCTAACTATATAAATGCATATGAGAATACAAACAACATTCTTGCAAACAATATGGGTGATGGTAAGATGGCTTATATCTCTCGTGATGATTGTGCTTATGCTGCTGCTTGTGCTGCAATGAGTGACTGGGAAAATAGAGTTGTTAATGTAAATGGTCCAGAATTACTTACAATTGCTGAATACATTAACATTGCAAATGAAGTAACAGGACATAATGTAAAATATGTTGAAATTAGTGATGAAGAACAATATAAGTTCTTTGATTCCATTGGTGTTCCTAGAACAACAGAAGAAATGTGGGCTCAGACAGCTTCTAACTTCCCATTCTGTTCTGATGGTATGGTTACCTTCGGTAGAGCAATTAGAAAGAATCAGATGGCTGTATTTACAGATGACTTTGAAAAACTTACTGGTCGTAAGCCAATGACTGTTAAAGAATTATTTGAAGATATGAAACATCATTTAATTGGTGCTAGAACTTCAACAGATGACTAATATATTGAATGTTGCATAAATGAAGATGAAGTTGAAATGCAAGGATAAACCTTGGAGCCAAAAGCTCTAAGGTTTCTTTTTGTGCGCCCAGCATGGGCGTGCACTAATCGGTGAAAGTCCGTAACGGGGGCTGATAGTGCCAACCGTATAGCTTAAGACAAGGGTGTCCATTGTGAGGTGGAATCTGAAGGAAGTCGGCAGCAAAACTTTGGTCTGAGGTACACAAATCACATTTGAGGCTTATGTCTATGGGTAAGCTTGCAAAACAAAGTAAAGCCCTATAACTATCCGAAATAGACAGAGTAAATGTGGCAGATA
>NZ_FPBY01000202.1:2921-5571 GCF_900116755.1 Clostridium sp. DSM 8431 | reverse complement strand
AATCCTGTTTTGCTTGAATACTACAATAAGTTAATTAAATCAAAACCTAAAAAAGTAGCTATTGGAGCTATAATGCACAAATTAATTAACCACTTTTTTGCAATACTTAGGGATAAAAAGCCCTTTGAATTACGATTACCTGAAGTACATAAAAAATTATATTTAAATAGTAATTTACACGAAGTAATATAACATATAATTTAAAACTCACTCTTGTCCATTATTCGTAAAATAGTAATGGTTTATTAAGTGTACCCTTTTTTAAAAAATTACTTTTTAAAATTTTTTATTTTTTTGTATAACTGGTCTATACAGTAAAAAAGTGAGAAGTTTTATTGAAACCCTTGTTATTTGTGTTTATAATAAAATTTATAGAGAAAAACTTATTTCTATATTAATAAAGGATGAATAATATATATGATAGAAAAGCATAATTCAATTAATACTAAAAATAAAAGGGTAGTTGTAAGTAATATTAATGAATTATTAAAACTTTTTGGAAGTACTAAAGAGATTAAAGAAAAACTAGTAAAAAACAAAGTATATGATTTACTATTAGAATATTTTAATAAAGGTATTAAATTTAAGGTCATTGATTTTGATGATCTTTTAGACTATCTATTAAAATTAAAAAAGTTTGAATTCATAAGTAAAAAGATATCTGAAGAGATTAGAGAAATAAAAGAAATAAAAATTGACAGAGTAGAATTTGACAGGGACCAAAGCAATAATAAATCAGATAATTATAAGGTAAATGAAGAAATAGAAGCTATAAAAAAACTTCTTTATAAAGATTTATATAAAGAGGAGCAAAATCTTTTAGAAGATATAGAGCAGGAGATAAAAAGTAAATATCTATTATCTAGGGACATAGAATTATTTAAAAAGATAATTTTACATAATAATAAGGATATATTAGAAAGTTATAATGAACAAACATATGTAAAGACCATAGTGATAAAGCTAGAAAACTCAGTTGACTATGGTTTTATCAAAAGTGAAATAGGTTCAGTTGAATATCAAAAATTTTTAGATGTTAATGTGGAGAGAATGGAAAGGATAGTTAAGAATTTAAATAATTATATTTATGATAAAGATAAAATATATATTAACCAAAGTAACACCATTCAAGATTCAGTAAATATAGCAGTAGCACGTTTTAATAATGATATATTTAGAGCTGTAAGTGGGCAAAATAACATCGAAAAAAGCTCCTTAATTCCTGAAAAACCTGTTTTTAAAAGCTATAAAGTTAATAGACTTGGACAGATGGGATATGGCTATGATAGAGCTTATGATAGTGAAAAAAAGATAATAGAAGATATACATTATAAAATAGGAAAAGGTATATTAAAAGATGAAGGTAACCTTACCATAATAACTAAGTGGGAACCTTGTCCTAGCTGCTATTCTGTTATTAATCAATTTATGAAATTGCATGATAAAATTAATGTTGAAGTAAAATATATGAAAAAGTACGGTGAAAAATAAATTATATAAAAAGGAAGAGAATACTTTAAAGCTCTATAAGGCACCTTAAGTATTCTCTTCCTTTTCTATTTATTATTAGATTCTAGAAGTTCTGATATTTTCTTAAGTATACAAACTTTAGTTTTATGAGCTTTAGAAGTTGATATACCCTTTAATTCAGCATAAGATTTTAATGTTCTTTTTCTTATTTGAACATGAATAAGAAATTCTTTTTCTTCATTTGTTAATGATTGTATATTATCAAAAATGAATTTTTTAGTGCAGGAGTATAAAATAGAATCCTCAATATTTTCATTAGTGGCTAAATTTAGATGATCTAGTGATCCAGTTGAAGTTAAGGCATCTTGACTTGTAATTTCTCTATGCATTAGATTTCTTCTTATGAGGTAATTTAGATTGTTCTTAATAGCATTAGTAGCATAAGCCACAAACCTATGATTTTTAGGATTATAGAGTTTAATACATTTAAAAAGAGAAATATAGCATTCATTTATTAAATCCTCAGTAGTATAGGTACTTAAGTGGGTTTTATGACTTAGTGCCTTAATTAAGGGACTAAATTCTTCTACAAGTTTTTCTTTAGAGACTTCATCTCCATCTTTTGCTGATAGTACTAAGCTTTCTATATACTTATAATTCATTTTTCTATACCTCCTTTAAAATGAATTATAGCATTAAAAAAATAAATTAAAAGTATTGACAAAAAGGGGATGTTTGTGGAAATACACAAAATATTGTATTTTGTAAACATTTTGTGTATATTTTAATACAAGGATTTGAATAAAATAGGGAAAATTTTTTGCTCATTTTTAAGGAAATTAATGGGCTAGCAGGGGATAGAAGTGGGTAATGAAGATGTATCATATAAAAAATTTTAAAAAAAGTATAATTTTACATAAAATAGGTGTATAATGAACTTAATTCTTTATATAAATAAATCTATTTTTCCAGTCACTTTTTAATATGTACAAGTTTCAAGTTAGCTATATAGTTTATTGAGCATCTATTTATAAGTAGATGTTAAGATTTTGTGATTTGGTTGGAAAAATATTTGATGAATTGGAGTATAACTTGGGTTAGGGAGGATATAATAAAAAAGGAATGGCTTAAAAGCTTTGGTTCAACATTAACATATAGATGTATTTAAACTATTATATCA
>NZ_FPBY01000202.1:0-1153 GCF_900116755.1 Clostridium sp. DSM 8431 | reverse complement strand
GTTCAACATTAACATATAGATGTATTTAAACTTTCAGGTTCAATTTCTTTATGAGTCTTATTATCGTTCAACATTAACATATAGATGTGTTTAAATATCCTAAATGCCATTTTATCATTTGTACTATCACATATATAGGTTTGCGTTAAAGAAACTTTTTTATTATAATTGATAAAAAAAGGAAAAATGGAGATAAAAATGAATTATTATGAGATGAAAATCAAAGTGAAACTTACAAAAGATATAAAAATAGATGAAACTTCTTATAAAATAGGAGTATTTATTAATAATTCCATGTTAAATAATCCGTTGTTAAAAAAACTTCATGAAGAAAAGTTTTATAAATATGTTTTTGATAGTTTTTATCCAATAGAAAAGGACAAGATATATAAAAAAGGAAAGAATTATTTCTTTAGAGTGAGAAGTATTAATCTTCAGCTACTCAATAAAATGGCAATGTCAATTTATAATCATGAATATAGTGATATAAAGGCTATAGATGTAGATTTAAACATGGTTGAAGTAGAAAATGTCAAAGAATTGTATACTCTTAAACCTATAATAATAACAGAGGATAATGGTGGACCTTGGATTGATAAAAAGAGTTCTATAGATAGTTTAATAAAAAAATTAAATGGAAATCTGGAGAAAAAATTAAATCAGATGGAGGGATCTGAAAAGTATAGAGATACAGGCTGCTTTATTGAGAATATAGAGATAACTAATAGAGTTCCAATTAAGTATAAATATAAGTCTGTAACATTATTAGGTAATAAGGTTAAGATAAAAGTTAAGGAAGATGAAAATAGTCAGATGAAAGCTTTTATAGCTATTGCCTTAGGGCTTGGAGAAAAGGGAAGTAGTTTGGGAGCTGGCTTTTGTGGATATAAGTAGGTTAATTACAAAAACTTAAGTTATAACAAATAAAAAGTTATAGAAATAAATTTTCCAACTTCCTAATTTATTTAAATTGGCTTTGAAATAGTTATACTAAGAGCTTAGATGATTTTTAAATGTTATTTTTAATTTTGGGATTTAGGTTGGAAAAAATCTTTAGAAATGGCTGTATATCAGGAATGAAATAAGATATAATAATAGAGGAATGGCTTAAAAACATAGGTCTAACATTAACATGAGATGTATTTAAACCATG
>NZ_FPBY01000297.1 GCF_900116755.1 Clostridium sp. DSM 8431 | reverse complement strand
ATACGAATTCAAATATATCATCTCCTAAAAAATCTTTGTTAAGATGATTGACATATTTTATCACTTTTATTCATAATACAGCCAAAAATAAAGAGACAAAAAGTAGTTGAGGGAGATATTCCTTCATCAGAAAATGAAGTCACAATAGATGTTAATACTAAGAAATTTTTAAATGTTAATATTGGAGATACCATTAAGCTACTTTCAGAAAATGCAGAAAAACAATTTAAGGTATGCGGAATAACAGAAAGCGGATATTATGTTTCAGATGCAGCAGTAGAAATGTGTAGCTACTTAGATGATAAAAGTTTAAATTCAAAGGATGAGTATAATGTCTTTGTAAATATAAAATCAGAAAAAAACAAACAAAATATAGTAGATAAAGTTTTAACTGATTCAGGAGTAGAAGTAAGTGGAGATACTAAGTCTGGTAATTCAGAACTTCTTTATTTAACAGGTAATGGAGGAGATTCTGCTTTTACAAAATCTTTAAACACAATGGCTATATTCGTAATTGTAATAATAGTTATTTGTACAATAACAGTAATATATAATTCCTTTAATATCTCAGTAATAGAAAGGATAAGATACTTCGGAATTTTAAAAGCAATAGGAGCATCACCAAAACAAATTAAAAGGATAATATTTAGAGAAGGATTAGTAATTGGAATTATCGCATTTCCTTTAGGATGTATTTTGGGCTTTCTTGGATTGAAGATTGGTATAGAACTATTTTTAGGCAATAATTTAATGTTTATGGATAGTTTTAAAGTTAAATTCTATCCTAAAATTTTATTAATAACAGCAGCAGTTGTTGCAGTAACAATTTATTTATCAATTATGCAGCCAGCAAGAAAAGCTAAAAAAGTTTCGGCAGTAGAAGCCATGAGAAATATTAAAGAAATAAGTGTTATAAAGATTAAAAGAAGAAAGGGAAGACTTGTTGGAAAAATATTTGGAATTGAAGGAAGTCTTGCTTATAAGAATATAAGAAGAACTCCAACAAGATTTATAATTACAGTAATAGCTCTTACAATTTCACTGATAATGTTTAATGTATTTTATGGACTTTTAGATTTTACAAAGCAGGTTGTAACTGACCTATATGGAACTATTCCTTTCGATTCAGAACTTGGCAAAATAAATAATAGTGAATTTACAGATGAAGAGATAGAAAATATTGAGAGTAAGAAGTATACAGATACAATATATAAACTTAGAGATGAATATTTTCAAGTTGTTATAGGTAAAGAAAAATTTAATGATTCTTATGGAAATAGTATTGGAGAATTAGGAGCAAAGATTGGAGAAAAAAAGATTATCTATCATCTTATAATGAAGTTTATACATTAATTACAAATAATACTACAGGAGGAGATAAGGAAATTGAAATAAGGCTACCGCAATCCCACTGGCTTTAGACGGTGGGTTAAGGTAGCCCAAATGAGTGGTTTGTGCTATATTTATGTCATGGGAACATGGAAATCTAAAAATAGACACAAGTATTTACTCCAATATCATATTATTTTTGTATGCAAATATAGAAAAAAATTATTGGTATCAAAGCAGATGATAGATGATATAAAGCAGTTTTCCTAGGAGATATGTCAAAACATAGTGTTGTCATTAGATATATGGAAACCGATAAAGACCATATTCATTATATGATAGAAACAGAACCTTCAATGTCAATAAGTAAAATTGTAAATTTGATGAAAAGCTACACGACATATCATATATGGAGAAGATATCCGAATTATCTAAGGAAGCACTTTTGAAAGAAACATACTTTTTGGACGGATGGGTATTTTGCCTGAGTGTAGGAAATGTATCAGAAGAAATGCTAAAAAAGTATATAGAAAATCAGGGTTAAAAAAGAAGGTGGCATTAAATGTTAAAAGCATATAAATACAGAATATATCCAAATAAAGAACAGAAAATTCAGATAGCAAAAACATTTGGTTGTTGC
>NZ_FPBY01000204.1 GCF_900116755.1 Clostridium sp. DSM 8431 | reverse complement strand
TATAAACTTTACCACAAGATGTACAAAAACGGCTTTTGCACGTAAAACCAACCTTCTTTGTTACATTACATTTATCACACTTAAATTCTATATATCCATGCTTTATATCCTTACACCTTAATACTTTTTTAACTTCATCTTTAACATTTTTTCTTATATTTTTATTGTATATCTTTAGAAAATCACTCCAATGATTTTCTAAAATCAATTTTATTGTACTCTTTTTCATTTAAAATCCCTCACTATATGATTAACTAATTTACCATATAATGAGGCCGAAAGCTAGATATAATCTAGCTTCCAGCCTTAAAAAATTTTATAAATTCCTATACCTTAAAAAAGAGTGTCATGCAAAAGCATAACACCCTTATACTATTTATATTATTTAGCTGCTTCTATTGAAAGATCAGTAATATATGCATCTTTTAATGCATTAGATGATTGAATCATATAAGTTCCTGGTTCTACTACTACTGAGTCAGTTCCATTTTCAACACTTAATAATGTTTCTCCACTCTTATTTATAAGAACTAATGCAAACTTACCTGCACTAGTTGATTCTGAGAAAGTTACCTTACTCTTCTTATCAACTTTGAATGTAATACCTTGTGCACGTAATTTAATGCTTGTTGCTTTTGTGCTGTATTTGCTTGCTGGCATATAAACAATGTTATCTACTGTAACCTTTTGATTAGCTGAAAGATTACCTATACCTTGTGCTATTAATTTTGAACCAAAGTAATTAGAAGCTGATGTATCAACAAAGTTTACACTGTATGGAAGTGAAACTACACCTGTTGGTTCATTTTCAATTAAGCTTATAGGTTCAGCCTTATCTACTATCTTATCTGCTGTTTTCATAACACCACTAAATGCTACACAATCTGCTTTTGCTTGAGCAGCATCTGTAAGATAAGATACTTTAGAAGCTTTCTTTGCTGAATCATAATAGAAAATTGAAGGATTAGTATCAAAATCAGAATAAGTATTATTATTTGAAACCTTTGCATCTCTGCTATTTACAACTGTTGCTGTATTGTCGCTAGTACAATTATATACTATGTCATTAAATGATTTAATTATTGCACCACTTTGTGTTAACATTGGGTTTACACAGCTTTCATAGTAATTAGCTTCTGAGAAAATATAAGCATTAGCTCTAGCATCTACAGTTTTAGCTGTATTTCCTTTAAAATATGAATTATAAATATGAATATTAGCTTGACGAGCTAAAGGACTTCTTGAACCACAGTTTTCATAGAAGTTGTGATGGAAAGTCATATTAAATTGTAAGTTACTATCACTAGCTCCAACTAAGTTAGTCTTATGACATCCATTATAATAGTTATAATCCATTGTATAGTTCTTTCCACGCTTAAAGTCACAAGAACCATCTCCTTCAGCCTTATCACTTTCTGCTGGTTTTGCACAATATCCTGGATAGAATGAGTTATTGTGAACCCATACATGTTCAATTGGAGTTGCTAAAGTTTTACTATCTGACATAAAACCTTGGAATCCAACTGCATCTTCTGGATAATCTTTAAATGTTAAATTCTTTACTTCGTAACTTTCACGGTTAGTATATCCTTCACCAACATAGAATGAGAAGCCCCATCCATGAATATATGCATCTGTACCAATACCTTCTAAAGTAACATCTTTAGACATTTTTATAATAGCCATATTACCATTATCTTTTACTGTTCCACCGTTTTCTGTACTATTATAAGCAGTAAGTCCTTCTGGAGCTTCAACCTTACCAATAAAACGTATATCTAAAGCATGTCCATCAGCTACTAATTTTTCCATAAGCTCACTATTACAATTTAAAATATGTCCAATTCCTGTAGCATATGATTCATATCCTGGTACCTGTACAGTATCTTTATTTTCATTAGTTACATATATAACTATAGCATTATCTTTTAATTTACCTTCATTTGTATATGCCCCTACTCCACGTGTGTAGTTAAGGTGAGCATAACCTGAACGATCATTTTCTTTTACTTTAATATTTTCTGCTGTGTATACCTTTCCATTTGAAGTAGTAACTTTTAAATCATAGTTTCCTGCTTTTAAACCTGGAATATCTACTCTAGCAGTATTACTTCCAGCCTGACGAATTAATTCTTCATCTGCCTTTGATAATTCAGTATAATTTGAATCTGTTGAAAGTTTATAACTTACCTTTGCACCTTCAGCATTATTTTCATTCCATTCAGCGTAAAGGGTTTCATTCCATCCCCCAAAAACTGATAATTTTTCTGCACTCACAGCCTGTGCTTTTATAGATGCACTCCAAGTAGTTGGAATTACTACAGCTGTTCCTAATGCAATTGCAACAATTTTTTTCCAATTCTTCATAACAAACATCTCCCTCAAGTACTTTATTGTTTTTTTCTAAATTTTAGTATACAACGTATTTTGTGTCAAGTTTTGAATCTTAAAACAGAAAAATATTTTTTTTCAAGTATAATTTGCGCCTTATTTAGTCGTTTTTGTGCTAAAATTTTTTTATCACTAAAATACAAACAATAAATTTTTAGTGATGTATTATTATTTTTTTATAGGGCAAATTATATTTATTGGATATTTTTATATATAAACTTAAAATTAAAAAGAGGACTTTAATGAAGAAATATACCAAATATTTGATTATTTTTTTCACAATAACAGCACTATTATCTGGAATTTTCTTAGTTATTAATAATTTAAATATAAATTCAATAAATAAAAGCTATATATATTTCATAGAGGATCTTGAATCTAATAGAATATCTGAAGTTACTTTAGATAGTTCTGATAAAATGATTGTTAGTCTAATAGACGGTGAAAAGTATACAACAGACAATCCTCATACAAATAATTTAAAAGAAAATCTTCTTTTAAAAGGAATAGCTATAAAAGATAAAAATAATTCATCTCCAATCCATGCTATTCCAACTGTAATTTTAGTTACATCTATAATTTCAATAATATTCATTTTAGTTAAAGAAGGAAAACTTAATAAATCATCTGTAACTAATATTGAAACAGTAGATTACAGTAAAGATAAAGATAATGCACTAAATTTTAATTCTGTTGCTGGCAATGAAGAAGCTAAAGAAAGCTTAATGGAAATAGCAGACTTTATTAAAAATCCTGAAAAATACACTAAATACGGAGCAAGAATGCCAAAGGGAGTTATACTTTACGGAGACCCAGGTACAGGAAAAACTCTTCTTGCAAAAGCTGTAGCTGGTGAAGCTGGAGTACCCTTCTTTGCTTTAAGCGGCTCTGACTTTGTTCATGTTTATGTTGGTGTAGGTGCTGCTAGGGTTAGAAATCTCTTTAAAAAAGCTAAATCTCACGGAAAAGCTGTTATTTTTATTGATGAAATAGATGCCTTAGGAATTAAAAGAGGCAATGGAAAAAATGGTTCTAGTAATGATGAAAAAGATCAGACTTTAAATGCTCTTTTAACTGAAATGTCTGGTTTTCAGCAGTCAAATGGAATTGTAGTAATTGCTGCTACAAATAGATTAGATATGTTGGATGAAGCTCTTCTTAGACCTGGCAGATTTGATAGGCATATAGAGGTTTCTCTTCCTGATATTAATGCTAGAGAAAAAATAATTTCTCTTCATTTAAAAAATAAACCTCATGACAATATAGATATAAAAGCATTAGCAAAAAAGACAGCTTATTTTTCTGGTGCAAAAATTGAAAGTTTAATAAATGAAAGTGCAATTTTAGCTGCAAAAGACAGAAGTGATAAAATAACAGAAGAGCATATTGAAAGAGCCTTTTCTATAACTATAGCAGGCTACGAAAAGAAAGAGAGAAGCTACTTAACTAATGAAGATAAACTTGTAACTTCATATCATGAAGCTGGTCATGGATTAGTCTCTTTACTTTTAACTCCTCAAGATAAAATTTCTAAAATAACTATTATTCCAACTACAAAAGGTGCCGGAGGTTATACTTTAACAATACCTGAAGATAATAATTATTATAGAGCAGATTATTTAAAAAATAGGATTAAAATATTACTAGCTGGAAGAGCCTCAGAAGAAATAATCTTTGGAAAAGATAAAATAACAACTGGAGCTGAAAGTGATATTTCAAAAAGTACTGAATTTGCTTTAAAGATTATAGCTGAATATGGTATGGGAAAAACTCTTGGGCTAATAAAGTTATCAACCCTTGGAAATCTTAGTTCAAGTTTTGGAAGCCCTGTTATTGAAGAATGTAAAGAACTTATTGATACTCTTTACACGGAAACTTTAGAACTTTTAAATAGTAATAAGGAAGTCCTTCAGGAACTTGCCACAAAACTTTTAGATAAGGAAACTCTTTACGAAGAAGAATTATATGAAATAGTCTTAGATAATTAATATCTAGGACTTTTTTAATTTCAAACTCTTTCCTAATAATAAGATGTTTAGTTAAATATAAAATAAGAACCAAGTGGCTGACGCCACGCTTTTTAGCGCAGGAAGCAGCTTTGTCAGCCATGCAAGAGGTTCTAAAAACAAAATAATTTCCTTTTAAAATACAATTTAATTATTTTGCTTTTAGGTTCTTTCTAAGGCACTACAATTTTTTAATGTCTTTACCATCTTAGATAGCTGAAAGTCCCTATTTATCACGTTTTTTTTCTTGAAAATTTTAAACTTTCCTAGACCTAAAAAAACAGCTGACAAAAAATCAACTGTTTTAATATAATCTTTATACTACCACTTCACTTATTACAGGCTCTTCCTCTACCTCTATATATTTACCTAATAGTGTATTTATAAAGAAAGTGCATACTTCCTTAATATACATAATATCAGTAGTTAATCCAGGCAATGCCTTTTCATGCATTTTTTCATAATAATTATAAAGATTATCTACTTCTATTTCGTCTTTAAACTTAAATTCTTTATTATTCCATAAATAATCCATAGCATCATGTAATTCTTCTTCATAAACAACATGCTGACGTACACTTCCAGTAAACATATCATTATGAGTATAAGTAAAGGCATCTGTTACATAATGTATAAACTTTCCAAGTTTAAAGAAATCAAAAGCACTCCAATTTTCTTTATTCTTTAGTTTATCAATCATTTTAAAAACACTTTTTTTAGAATTTAAATAATTATGACCATGTAACATTGTATGCTTAAAACTGCCTTTAATATATGAAAAAAGGTTCTTTCCAATGTTAGTTGAAACAGCCTAGATTCTATTATATAATTTGAATAATAAAATCAAGGGGAAAGAACAAAAGATGAATAATTTAATTAAATTACTAGATAAGAATTTAGAATATATACAACATCAAATTATAGAAGATACTATTTATATTTATGTAAAATCTATTAAGGAGTATCCTTGCTGTCCTTATTGTGGTACAACTTCAAAGAAAGTTCATTCAAGGTATAAAAGAACATTTCAAGATTTACCTATTCAAGGCTTAAAAGTTAAAATTATTATAAATAACAGAAAAATGTTTTGCAAAAATGATTCTTGTAATCATA
>NZ_FPBY01000205.1 GCF_900116755.1 Clostridium sp. DSM 8431 | reverse complement strand
GATCTAGAAGATACATCTATTCCGACGACGAAGTCATTTATAAAGTTATTCATTAGTAAAACCTCCTTTAATTTGAACAGAGCTCTCATATTTTCAATGAAATACATCCTCGTTTGTTATTCGGGTAATTCTAATTAAATAAAAACCTAAAGCCAGTTACACGTAAAACTTCATTGAATGAGAATAACAGTCTAGACAACGGGTATTGCGTATGCTCCCAGGAAAGTAACGTTAATCTCTCTATTCAAATATATTAAATTTTCACTAGTTAGGTTTTCTTAGAAAATATAAAAATATTCGTCTACACTATTTAGTATTTCAAATACGAGGAAAGTATAAAATTTTTTTGATGTTAAACACTGATTTTGACTGGCTTTCTCCTATGAAAGTTGTGAGGTGAATTAAAAAATAATTGTAGGCCGCAAAAGAACCTAAAAGCAAAATAATTAAATTTTATTTTGGTATGAAATTATTTTACTTTTAGAACCTTTTGCATGGCAAAACAAAGCTGCTTCCTGCGCTGAAAAGCGTGGCGTCAGTTACTTTGTCCCAACAATATTTACATTTATGGAACAATAAGTAAAGAAGTGAACTTTTGTTTACGATATAAGAATTGTAAGGAAAGGGGGAGTTGAAATGGGATGGTATGCATCAGCTCTGACTTTATGTCACAATATTAATACACATCAGACAGCTATGAGTAAAGCTATGCTTAGGCTTTCCACTGGGAAAAGAATAACCTCAGCAGCAGATGATCCGGCAGGCCTTTGCATATCACAAGGTATGGAATCTCAAATAAGAGGAATGAATGTAGCTAAGAGAAATATTCAAGATGCTGTTTCTATGATTCAAACTGCAGATGGAGCTTTAGGGAGTGTACATTCAATATTACAAAAGTTGAATGAATTGGCAGTTCAGTCAGCTACAGGAACAACTACAGATGAAGATAGGAAAAATTCAAATGAAGTATTTAAATCTTTAGTAGAAGGACTTGATGATATTTGTAGAGAAAGTGAATTTAATACACAAAAGTTATTTTCAACTGATGAAAAAATAAACATTCAAGTAGGAGCAAATGCTGGGCAGATTATGACTATAGAAAAGAAGAAAATAGATTCAAGTACTTTAGGATTAGATAAGTTAGATATATCAACTGAGGAAGGTGCATCTAAAGCTATAGATACCATTAAGAAGGCTATTTCTTCAGTATCATCACAGAGAAGTATGCTTGGGGCAATGGAAAATAGATTAGAATGTACTAGTGATTATTTAGATAATAGTATATTAAATTTAACTGAAGCTCAATCTAGAATAATGGATGCTGATATGGCTGAGGAGATTATGAATTTTGCTAGAGAAAGTTTACTAAGTCAGGTATCAAATTTTCTTCTTAGCTCTTATATAAAACAGCAGGAAAGTATGCTTCAGTTATTACTTTCATTATCTAATAGATAGGTATCTAAAAGAAAAAGAGAAGGGTAACTTTCTCTTTTTTTTTGATTATAAATGTCTATAATTATAAATAAGAATAAAGAAAAAGCTATGGAGGAGAATATGTCGATAAAAGATTTAACAATTGAAAAGACTAAAACTAGGTTAAAAGAACCTAAAAAGTATAAGGTGGTAATGTATAATGATGATTTTACCCCTATGGATTTTGTAGTATACATATTAGTTAATATATTTAGAAAAAAGCATGATGATGCTACTAATATAATGATGAAGGTTCATAAGGAAGGTAGTGCAGTTGTAGGAACTTATTCTTATGATATAGCTGTAACAAAAGTTGAAAAAGCTAATTTCTTAGCAAAAGAAGAAGGGTTCCCTTTTAAAATAAAGGTTCAAGAAGCTTAAAAGAGAGGATGTGTATATATGAAATATTCTGATGAAGTAGAAATTATACTAAGTGATATGGTAGCCTATGCAGATAATAATAGACATGAATATATAACTGCAGAACATTTATTATATTCCATTACATTTAATAAAGGATTTAAAAAGTCTTTTAAAGCTTTAAATGGTGATGTAGAAGTTTTAAGAGCTAATCTTGAAAAGTATTTTGAAGATAATATAGATATTATTGAAGAAGGAACTCCAGAAGCTTCAAAAAGTTTAAATGATGTACTTTTTAAGGCGGGGTACAGGGCAGCCTCTGCAGATTGTAAAGAAATAAAACTTACTCATATAATAAATGAAATATTAGAACTAGAAGAAAGTTATGCAGTTTATTATATTTTTTCTCAAGGTATAGATGCTGGAGATTTATTATATGAAATGTGTGAAGAGGAAAGAGAAGAAATAGAAATTGAGTCTGAAAATTACGAAGATCAACATGAGGCTTGGAGAAAATATGTAGTATGCCTTAATGAAAACACTGATAAGTTTCCACCTTTAATAGGGAGAGAAAAAGAGCTTGAGAGAACTATACAGATTTTATGCAGAAAATACAAGAATAATCCTATACATATAGGTGAAGCTGGAGTTGGTAAAACAGCAATAACAATGGGCCTTACAAAGCTTATAAATGAAGGAAAGGTACCTGAAAAGCTAAAGAATGCAGTTATATTTTCACTAGAGATTGGAGATATTATTGCAGGAACTCAATATAGAGGAGATTTTGAAAAGAGATTTAAAGATATATTAGAAGGTGTATCAAGCTATGAAAATCCTATAATATACATAGATGAAATTCATAATATAGTTGGAGCAGGTGCTATAAATGGGGGAGCTTTTGATGCTTCAAATATGTTAAAACCATACCTTGAGTCAGGTAAAATAAGATTTATAGGAGCAACTACCTACGAAGAGTTTAATAAACATATATCAAATAGCAAAAGTCTCTTAAGAAGATTTCAAAATATAGATATAAAGGAACCATCAATTTATGAAAGTATAGAGATTTTAAATGGGTTAAAGAAATTTTATGAAGACTACCATAAAGTTAAGTATGCTAGGGGAACTCTAGAATTAGCTGTTACATTAAGTGATAAATATATAAACAATAGATTTCTTCCTGATAAAGCTATAGATATTATAGATGAAGCAGGAGCTTATAGAGTTATACATCCAGTTAATAAGAAAGTACAGACTGTAGATAAAAAATTAATTGAAACTGTTATATCAAAAATGTGTAATATACCAAAGGAAACTGTGGAATCTGATGAGGTTAAAAAGTTATTTAAACTAGAAAAGGATATAAAGAAAAGAGTATTTGGACAGGATGAAGCAGTTGAAAATGTAGTTAATGCAGTAAAATTATCAAGAGCAGGATTAAATGATGAAAATAAACCTGTAGCTAGCATGTTATTTGTAGGTCCTACTGGAGTTGGTAAAACAGAAATAGCTAAGGCACTAGCTGATACTTTAAATATTGATTTAGTAAGATTTGATATGAGTGAATATGCAGAAAAGCACACTGTAGCAAAACTTATAGGATCTCCAGCTGGATATGTGGGTTATGAGGATGGAGGACTTCTTATAAATGCAATACAAAAGTCGCCAAGTTGTGTTTTACTTCTTGATGAAATAGAAAAAGCTCACAGCGATATATATAATGTTCTTCTTCAAGTTATGGATTATGCTACTCTTACTGATAATAAAGGGGGAAAAGCAGATTTTAAAAATGTAATTTTAATTATGACATCTAATGCTGGGGCATCTAAGCTTAATAAAAATGCTATTGGATTTGGAGATAGAAAAATAAAAAATGAAGCTATTGATGATGAAGTAAAAAAGGTATTTACACCAGAGTTTAGAAATAGATTAAGCAAAATAGTTGTATTTAATGGTTTAAATAGAGAAATGGCAATAAAAATAGTTGATAAAGAAATAGCTGCTTTAGATGAAAAGCTTAAACCAAAGAATATTGTTTTGAAATTGTCGAAAGCCTGCAAAAATCATCTTATTGAATTAGGAATAAGTGAAGAATATGGAGCACGTGAAATAAAAAGAGTTGTAGATAAGGAGATAAAATCTCTTCTAGTTGATGAAATTTTATTTGGAAGATTAAAAAACGGAGGAAAATGTACCTTAGACTTTGATAAAAAAGTATTTATTTCTAAAGTTGATATGGAAAAAATGTAATAAATAATATATAATTGACATATAATTATTAAATTAACATTTTTGGGGGTATAACATGAACTTTGATGAAAATTGTTTTTACTGTGTTAAAGACAGTAGATTGACAGATATTATGATTAAAATATGTGATTTAGAGGCATCAACTCTATACTTATTTAAGGAACAAACTTATAAAGGAAGATGTTTAATAGCATTTAATGGACATAAGAGTGAAATGTTCGAATTAACTGAAGAGGAAAGAAACTTATTCTCTAAGGACATAGCTACAGTAGGAGAAGCTCTACATAAAGCTTTTTCACCAGCAAAGGTAAACTACGGAGCTTATGCTGATAACATGAAGCATTTACATTTTCATATAGTTCCTAAGTATGAAGATGGACCTGATTACTTAGGAGTATTTAGAATGAATCCAGGAGAATGTTACTTATCAGAAGATGAATATAAAGAAATAATAGATAAAATAAAAGAAAATATTTCACAAAAATAATTAATAGTCATTTTTTCTAATAGGTATTGTTAGATTTAATTGTTGTCTTAATACTAGAAAGAGTACAATAGATAAACTGATATAGCTGATTATAACGGTGGGAGAAGTATAATGGATATAGGTCGTGGAATTAATTTGTGTTCAAAGCTTATTAAAAATAAGATGAACAAAGAATTAGAAGATTACAAGATTACATCAGTACAATTTTCAGTATTAAAATTTATAGAAACTCATAATGATGAAGCTGGCTATAATACAGCAGCTAATATCTCACAAATGCTAGATATGGACAAACCAACTATTTCGGCAGTTATTAATAGATTAATAGAAAAAGATTATATCGAAAAAAGGCCACACCCTACAGATGGGAGAGCATGGGTGTTGTCTTTAACAGATAGATATAAAGAAAATTCTGCAATTATGGAAGAGAAAAGTGCAGAAGTTATTAATTTAGCTGTTTTAGGATTAAATCCTGAAGAGGTTATGAGTTTAAACAAAATGTTAAGTAAGATAATAGGGAATCTTAAAGATTTTCATTAATACAGTATTTTGTGCAACTAATAAATCTAATCATATATAAATATAAACGATAATAATAATTGGCTGTATTAAAAAGAATAGTAAGGGGCTGTAAAAAAAGTCCTAAAAATCAAACGACCATACTAGCTCAAAAGCTTGTATGGTTGTTTTTTTCATATACTTATATTTTTTCATCTTTAATTTTTAAAAATGGGTTCACTTAATAAACGTCTCGTTATAAATAAAAAAATTAAAGTAATTTTTATGCAACGAGCATTTCACGGTTTAATTTATTATTATATTTATAAAGATTATAACCACAAGAAATCAATGTGAGCTCAAGAATTACATTATCAAGTCCTCGTCTAAACAACCTTTTGTAAGA
>NZ_FPBY01000206.1 GCF_900116755.1 Clostridium sp. DSM 8431 | reverse complement strand
ATGTAAATAAATCAACTATGTTAAAAATCTCTTGTCTTTGTATCATTTGTTAATACCTCCGTTAGTGCAACTAATTAGTTTATGTATCTATAATTAGTTTTATCCAAAGAGGTACAAAAGATACTAGGAAATTTGAGTGATATAGAAATCTCGGCTTTTCGAAGCCTTGATATATAAGGGTTAAGAAATATGATTAACCCTAAGTATAGTATAAATATAGAGGTGATTATAATGTCTAACTTGAATTCAGAAAACTGCTTAGAATTGAATACTGAAAATATACTTCCAGCTCATGACCTTGCAGATAAAATTAAAGTAGAAAATCCAAGCACTATTCTCGACTTAGGATGTGGCATTGGCTATAGTACAAATGTCTTATTCAATAAATATCCAGGTGCTAAAATTTTAGGTTTAGACAACTCTGAAGAAATGATTCATAAAGCTGAAGAAAATCATCCAAACTTAAATTTTAAATTTTTTGATATAACTAAAGATTTATCATTTTTAAATAATAGCATGGATATTGTATTCTGCAATTCATGTCTTCAATGGGTTCCAGATCATAAGGCTTTAATTCCAAGACTTATTGATTTATTAACTGATAAAGGGGCTTTATGTATTCAAATGCCTTTAAACTTTAAACAACCAATACATAGACTAATTCATAGAACAGTAACAAGTGATAAATGGAAAGATCACTTTGAAAAAACAACAGAAATAAATGTAATTTCAGCAAACAAGTATTATGATATTTTAGCAGAAAGATGCTCTAAAATCGATATGTGGGTTACAACTTACTATCATGTTTTAGATAGTGCTGAAACTATTTTAAATATGTATAGAGGGACATGGCTTAAACCTTATTTAGAAGTTTTAGATGATGAAACTAAAAGAGAGTTTGAAGCTGATTTATTACAAGAAATTGAAAAGAACTATCCTCCTCAAAAGGATGGGAAAGTTATTTTTAAATTACCTAGATTATTCTTTATAGCAGAAAAGTAATTTTCTGCTTTTAATTATATAATAAATAAATTTTAGGGGGCAAAAATTTTGAATATTAATTTTTCAAAGAAGTTAGAATACTTCCAAACAGGAATATTTAATGTATTAAATGACAAAAAAGATGAAGTAATAAAAAATGGGGGCAAGGTTTATAATCTTTCTGTTGGCACACCAGATTTTAAACCTGACAAACATGTTATAGAGGCACTGCTTTCAAAAGCAAAGGATCCAGAGATGTGGAAATATTCTTTAGGGGATCTTCCTGAACTATTAGAGGCAGTATCTTCTTATTATAAGGAAAGATTTAATGCTACAGTTCATCCTTCTGAAATAATGTCAATCTATGGTTCACAAGAAGGTATGGCTCATATAGGTCTTTCTTTAGTTAATAAAGGCGACATAGTCCTTGTACCCAATCCAGGTTATCCAATCTTTGAAATAGGACCATATCTTGCAGGAGCAGAAATAAAATATTATGATCTTTTAGAGGAAAATAACTATCTTCCAGACTTAAAATCAATTCCACAGCATATTTTAGATAAAACTAAATTTATGGTAGTATCTTACCCTTTAAATCCAGTATGTGCCATAGCACCTTCAGAATTTTATGACGAACTTATTTCCTTTGCTAAGAAAAATAATATCATTATAATTCATGATAATGCTTACTCTGATATAGTTTATGACGGAAATATTGGAGGTTCTTTCTTAAGTCATGAAGGAGCTAAGGAAGTGGGAGTTGAATTTTATTCTTTATCAAAATCTTTTAATGTAACTGGTTCTAGAATTTCTTTTGTTCTTGGAAATAAAGATATTATAGACCACTTTAAAATGTTAAGATCTCAAATTGACTATGGTATATTTCTTCCTATTCAATATGCAGCTATTGCAGCTTTAACAGGTCCACAAGATAGTGTAAAGGCACATGCTAAAGAATATGAAAAAAGAAGAGATGCCTTATGTCGTGGACTTACTAAAATAGGCTGGAAAGTTAAAGAGAGTCAAGGCAGTATGTTTGTTTGGGCCAAAATTCCAAAAGGCTACTCTTCTTCTAATGAATTCTGTATGGAGCTTGTTGAGAAAACAGGAGTATTATGTACGCCTGGAAGTGCTTTTGGCTCTTTAGGAAAAGGATATGTTAGGTTTGCTTTAGTTCTTCCTTGTGATGTAATTGAAGAGGCTGTTAGAAGAATTGACGAAAGTGATATTTTAAAATAATTAAAATTGATTTTTATAAATAAAAAGAAACTGCTTATAGTTTTGGGAGATATAAGCAGTTTCTTTTTTTAGATTATATATAATCTATATCTTTTGGAAATAAAATATTTTATAATGGTTTTACTGTCATAATCATAATGTAAATTATTAATCATCTGTCATTTCATAGGTAGTAAAACTATGCCTAAGGATTCAATTAATAATTAATGTTTTAAAATTTAACTTGGGTAATAATCAACTTACATTATGATTATGTATTATTTATACCATATATAAAGCCTTTTGATTCATATATGATGTAAACGACTAACTTGTAGTTGTTAAATACCATCAAGAATTTAACTTATATAATACATAGTATATATTATTAACAAAAAAGGCTCAATTACAAAATAAATTGATAAATAAACTAGCTATTCCAACATAAGTGGACATCTTTTAAAATTCACATCTATATAAGAATGTTTTCCCTTTATAAACCAAAATAAATCTTTTTTATACTCATATGAATGCTATTTATCTTTTGAAATTTCTTTGAATTTTCCTTAATCTCCTCTTTTATTATCCTTTCTAAACATAACTTTTATTCATAATATAGCCTAAAAAAATATATAGAAAAAAGCTGCTTATAGATTATTTTGGGGGGCTATAAGCAGCTTTTTCCTATTAATCATTTACGATCTTCTGGAAATAAAATATTTTTATAATGGTTTTATATTCTCATAATCATAATGTAAATTATTAACCGTTTTCTTGTTTTATAAGTAGCAAACTATACTTAATAATACAATTAACGTTTGAAATTCAATTAGGGAAATAATCAACTTACATTATGATTATATATTACTTATATCACAAAAAACTTCTTTACTTTATTATTTGTTGCAAAAAGCATATTTTTTGTCTCGAATAACAAAGTATATACTATTTTTGTTATTTCTCAAAATTGTTACAGGAATAGCTCATAAAATTATGACCAGAAAGCATAGAGAAACATAAAAAGAAAGATAATATTTTTTTTAGTATAATTAAAAAACTTATACTGTTTAAATAAAAGAATTAAATTGTTGAATATAAACAAAAGCATTTTCTCCGATTTCTGACTGTAACTTATATATAAGTTACACTCTACATTTATACAATCTTTATAATTATGCTATGATAACTTCAAATTTAAAATTTAATCTCAGGTAATTATTTTGGCTGTGTTATGAATAAAAGTGATAAAAATAGGCAAGCATCTAAACATATGATGATTGTTAAGAAGTGATTGATTTGTGCTTAGATAACTATTTTAAGATTCTAGAAAATATAAAACTTTTAAGTAGTGCAGTCCAAGAAAAATCATTAATAGATACATTAATAGATATAAGTATACTTATTAATATTTCAAATAATGATGAGAGAACAGAACTAATTTTCCCCTATTATAAAAATAAATACATAGTTAAAAATAGTAAGAATAAAGAAACTCAAAGGTATCTATGCAAGACTTGTAGAAAATCTTTTGTTAATAATACCAATATTCTCTTAATAAAATAACAAATGAACTAAATATTGCAGTTAGCACAGCCTTTATATGCCATTAGAGAGCATTATAAATACTTATACTTATCCTCAAAGATTCAATGTGATGAAACTTTCTTTCAAGAATCCTTTAAGGGACGTTCACCTACATTTGAATAGCTAGTCTCACTTATCACTTTATTTAAAAATATAGCCAAAACAAAAACTTTTTATACCAAAAATGAGCCATTATAGCTCCTTTTTCTCTATATTAAAATTGCTTTGAAACACAAAAAACTACTTACTGTTTTGGGAGATCATAAGTAGCTTTTGTGGAAATAAAATTTTATAATAGTTTATATTCTAAAAAATCACAATGTAAATTTTCAAATCGTTATTTTATAGGTAGTAACTATGCTTAAGGAATACAATTAACGTTTTAAAATTTAACTTGGGTAATAATAAAATCACATTGTGATTACATTATTATTTATATCGCATTCAAAGTTTTTTATCACTTTTTTGTTGTTAATAACGAATAAAAATAAAAAAATAAAAAAAACAGATTTACATCTCTATTTTTTTATGATAAACTAACAACAATAAGCACAAAAAACTACTTATTGTTTTGGGAGATCATAAGTAGCTTTTTGTGGAAATAAAATTTTATAATGGTTTATATTCTAAAAAAATCACAATGTAAATTTTTAAATCGTCATTTCATAGGTAGTAACTATGCTTAAGGAATACAATTAACGTTTTAAAATTTAACTTGGGTAATAATAAAATCACATCGTGATTACATTATTATTTATATCACATTAAAAAACTTTTGTTGTTAATAACACATTTTTTGTTGTAAAAAAACCTCTTTTGTATAGCATAATTAAAATAGTTAACTTCAAAATTTTTATACAACAAAAGAGAACCTATTTACAATTTCGGGAGAATGTAAACAGGTTCTTCTCTAGAATCATAATTCTATGTTTTTTGGAAATAAAATAATTTTATAATGGTTTATCATTTAGTAATCATAATGTAAATTATTAATCGTTTTTCATAGGTAGTAAACTATGCTAAAGGAATACAATTAACGTTTTAAAATTTGACTAGGGAAATAATCAATTTACATTATGACTACATTAATATTTATAGCACACCATATAAATATTAAATCTTTTTTGTTGTTAACTGCACTTTTTTTGTTGTTAACAACATTTTTTATAAAAAAAGAAGTCAAAAAAATTTTTGACTTCTAAAATATGAGAGTAATATTTAACAATTACTTTAAGTATAAGCTATTTTCTATATTTTATATAAGGCATTCATAGCGGTGTGTTTGACTTAACTTATACAAAAAGTATATTTTATTTATAACATATAATTATACATTTTCTATAAACTCTGTAGTAAACTACAAAATATTTATATTAAATAACTTTTACATGTTTTCTAAAAGATATTCTGAGTACTTTGAACAGACCCCTGTCAAGTAGACAGGCAAAATAAATAAAATTTTTGAGAAAATGCGATCTTAATTAGGGTCGCATTTTCTATTCGATTTTTCTCTTTTTTCTAATAGCATAGCCTTGTATGCTAAAATACGTTTATTTTCAGGTATAGGATATTGCGCAGGGGGTATTGAAACCATTGCAGCCTGTCTCACTTCAGTAGGAGTAAGATTATTGAAGCGTTCTT
>NZ_FPBY01000207.1 GCF_900116755.1 Clostridium sp. DSM 8431 | reverse complement strand
CTTTGAGTTTCTTTATTCTTACCATTTTTAACTATGTATTTATTTTTACAATGAGGGCAAATTAATTCTGTTGTTTCTTTATTATTTGAAACACTAATTAAAATGCTTATATCTATTAATAATTTCCTTTTAGCTGCATTACTTAAAAGCTTTATATTTTCTAGAATTTTAAAATAGTTATCTAAGCACAAATCAATCACTTCCTAACAATCGTATGCTTAGATACTTGCCTATTTTTATCACTTTTATTCATAATACAGCCTATGTAAAATAAAAATAAAGAAATTCTATCAAAGTTCTGAATCATAGAACTTTTAATGACAAAAAAAACACAATCAATACTACTGATCATGTTTTTAAAACTGCAAACGATAATTTATTTTGCTTCTAATAGGTGGGAAACTATTTAAATAAATCATGGGTTATTTATTTACGAAGCAAAAAGGTTATCACCTATGACTTTATTATATACAAAATGCCAAAGAAAGAAAATATTAATTAAGTCCCTTTCTTATAGGACCTTAGTCCCTTTTTTTATTTTCAAAATATTCTTTAATATTATTTTCCAAAGCATATATTGTAGCATGAACTCTATCTTCCACATTAATTTTTCTAAAAATACTAGTAACATAGTTTTTAACTGTTTTTTCTGATAAAAATAAGCTTTCAGCTATTTCCTTATTCTTAAGTCCTTCAGAAAGTTTTATTAATACACTTAACTCCCTATCAGATAAATCATCAAGCTCATTTTTTTACGCCCAATCATCTCTTCCATAAAAACCGTCTGCATAATTGATTTATCAATATATTTACCTCCAGCAGATACTGCTCTTACAGCACTTGTAATTTCACTTCCTGCAGATTCTTTTAATACATATCCATCTGCTCCTAATTTTAATACTTCCTTTATAATTCTTTTTTGCTTTTCTACAGTAAGTATTACAATTTTTATATGTGGCCATTGTTCTTTTACTATTTTTAAAGTATCTATTCCATCTAACTTGTCCATATTAATATCTAATAAAATTATTTCAGGTGTAATAGTACTTAGTTTTTTTATTAATTCCTCTCCACTATCGCTTTCTATTACTATATCTAAATCATCTTCATAACTTAAAATTCTTATTAATCCCTCTCTGATTAAAGCGTGATCATCAGTTATTGCTAGTCTTATCAACCTTCATCTCTCCCTCTAATTGCAGGCAGCTTTATCTTATATTCTGTACCGCAGTTTATTTTTGAATTAATCTGTATTGTGCCCCCAAACTCATCGACTCTATCATATATACCTAAAATTCCATATTTGCCTTTACTATCTTTAATTCTTTTCATTAATGTATCAATATCAAAACCTTTTCCATCATCTTTAATATTTATATACACGCACATTTCAGTAATTTCAATCTTTAAAGATACATTAAAAGCTTCTGCATGTTTTTTTACATTAGTTAATATTTCTTGTATGATTCTATATACAGCAACTTCTATAACATAATCTAAAATACAATCATTGTCTCTTATATGTATTTTAATATCTGCACTGCATTCCTCTTGAAATACCTCAACTAAATCTTCTAAAGCATTTGCTAAAGTAACACCATTTAAAAATGGAGGCTTTAAATCAAAGATTATTCCCCTGACTTCCTTTAAGGTCTTTTTTAAATTTAACTTAAGATCTTCAAGCTCATTAATACCATCATTTAAATTTTTAGTTAAAAGCATTTTACAAAAATCAATTCTCATAAGAGAACTAGCTAAATACTGGGCTGGACCATCATGTATGTCTCTAGCAATTCTATTTTTTTCCTTTTCTTGAGCTTCTACAAACCTTATAGAATATGCCATTTTACTATTTTCTTCAGCCATTTCAAATTTGTTAAACACATCCCCTTTTAAGTAATTTAATACCACACTTATATGTTCTACAACAGAATCTGCTTCACTAATATTTTCATGATTTTGCCCCAAACTCTTTTGAAGAGCTTCTCTTTTAGATTGAAGCCTCTTTTCTTCCTTTTGCTTAGTCAAAAATTCCACTCTAACATTTAAAGCTTTTTCATAAATTTCTTTTACTTCGGTTTCATCTTTTTGAAAATTCATAGAAGCTCTTGCTAATTCTTCTCTCATTTGCTTGTCAGACACTTCTAGAATATTCACTTCTTCTTTAAGTACTTCTATGTCCCTACTTATTATTTCTAATTCTTTTGAATCCTTATCATACTGATCTTTGAGACTTTCTGTAATATTTAATATTTTTTCCTTACCCCTATGTATATCATCTATAACTAAATCTAGAATATTATTAATATTATTTATTTCCTTACTCATCTATCACCATTCCATAAAATTAATTCTCCCAAAAAAGTATTATATCATATATTACCTTCCAAAAGTATAATAATAGCTTAAATTTTCCTTTTATTAAACATATTTTCAAACAAAAACTAATATCATTTAAAAAAATGCTTTTTGTGAGGTAATTATGGAGGAACTATTAAAAAAACAATATTTCTATAACAACTTAGATTCAACAACAAAAAAACTTTTAAAAAAGATTTGTGAAACAGAAAAAAAGAAAAAAAGAATTAACAATATTATAATATATGCATATCTTATAATTGGCTTTATCTTTCTATTATTCTTTAAAGATATTATGTTTAAGCATAATTATGCAATAAATATAAACTCAATATTTTCTCTATGTAAGCTTTTTTTAATAATTAGTGCCTTTATATCTATTATTAATATTATTTCAAAAAAACTTTATTCAAATTCTGAAAAAGCAAAAAAGAAATTAAAAGAATACTTAATTTTTGAAGTGTGTATTTGTAAAAATAAATGTACCTGCAAAAAGGATTTAATCAATTTTTTAACTCTTAATGGAATTCCTATTATATAACATATAATTTCATTGACAGCATATAGCATTTATGATAACATTAAATTTTTGATTATTTCTTTGATTTTGTGATATAATAATATATATATTAACATACTGGAGGTGTAGATTTTGTTCAAAAAAGGAGATGTCATTGTTTATCCAAATCAAGGAATCGGAGTTATTGATTTAATTGAGAGTAGAGAATTCAAAGGAGATATTAAGACTTTTTATAACATTCACCTTTTAAATAACTCTCTTAAGTTAATGATGCCAGAAAGTAAAATTGAAAATTCCAACATAAGGTTAATAAGTGATTTAAACTCTTTAAACTCATCACTTGAAAAATTTAAAAATTTAAAGCCTAATGCTAATAAACTAGATAACACAAATTGCAAAGAAAGACTAGAGCACAACTCAAGCAAAATCAAATCTGGAACTTTTGAAGATTTTCTAGAAGTATATTCAGATCTTTTATACGTAAGAAGACAACACTCACTTAATTCTAGTGAAAATCAAATGTTTAATAAAACCAAAAAAATATTAATCGAAGAAATTTCACAGGTAAAAGGAATAAGCAGAAAAGATGCAGAAAACATGCTGTTATCTTCAAAATCAAATTAAGCTTTACATATTTTTAAGTGGATTATTATAATTTAAGATATCTACTTTATGTTTTTTTATTTGGGATATAAACAATATTATTTTATGCTAGAAACTTAAGGATTGTTTATGTCCTTATTTTTTATGAAAGGATTTTAATATGAAAAATATAGGAATAATAAGCTTGTCTAATGGAATTGACCCATCAAAAAAATCATTAATTGAGAAAATGATAAAAAAGCTAGAAGCAAATAATATTAAGGTTTATAGTTCAAAAGTTTTATATTCCCTTGAAAATGGACTAAGTAAAAGTCCAAAGTTAAGAGCTAATGCACTTATGGAATTATATAAAAACCCTAATATAGAAGGAATTTTTGATATTTCCGGAGGAGATTTAGCAAATCAAGTTATACCATATATAAACTTTGAAATCATAAAAAACAATCCTAAATCCTTTTTTGGTTACAGTGACTTAAGCGTTATATTAAATTCTATTTACAAAAAAGGTGGTACTAAAAGCTTCTGGTTTCAGCTAAGACATATTATAAATGACGACAATGCTTTAAAACTTATAGCTAACTATCTTTTAAATAATGATACTTCTCTTCTAGATTTTAAATATGAATTCTTACAAGGTAGTAAAATGGAAGGAATAGTTATAGGAGGTAATCTACGCTGCAGTCTTAAGCTTGCAGGTACTGATTACGAAATGGACTTTAATAATAAAATTTTATTTATAGAAAGTATGGGTGGAGATATAAACAAGATTTCTACATATATTACGCAATACAAAATGATGGGTGCTTTTGAAAAAGTTAATGGTGTTATTTTAGGAACTTTTATTGAACTTGAAAATAATTATTCTAAGAAAGAAGTTTTAAATTTAATTTTAGATATAATTGATAATAAAAACCTTCCTGTTATAAAAACTGATGAATTAGGTCATAAAAGCAATTCAAAATCCATTGTAATAGGAAAACATTATAGTTTTTAATTAAAGCCTTAAAAAAGGATATATCCAAATGATTTTTAGAACATTTGGATTGTATTTCCTTTTTTTATATATCATTAATATTTATCTATGAAATCTGTTTCAGATAAAACAGTTATTTTACTCCACTAAAACATTACTTATTTAGATTATCTATAGCATATTGTGCTTCTTCTGGCGTAAACTTTTCTCCATATTTTTATAAAACAAGGCTGTATTTTTTAATATAATCTAACTATTCAAATATAGTTAAACCCATGAAAGTTCATACTTAAATAAGCTGATATTATTTACAAATAATTGTTTGTTTAGATGTTTGACTAATTTTATAAATTTTATTCATAATACAACTAAAAAGGCTAGTACATAGTAAAATGTACCCTTAGTCAAGGACAATTTAAAAAAAGACTAAGTGGTAACTAAAAGATGGTTCCTGTAATCAACAGGGGTCATCTTTTTTTAATTCCATTGTGGTCTATAATAATTGTGATAATTAACATAATCATTAACTTCTTTAATTAATTCCTCAAAACTTTCACATTTTTTTATATTAGCTTCGTCTTTTAAATGACCAAAAAACGATTCCTGCGGGGCGTTGTCCCAGCAGTTTCCGCGTCTAGACATAGATTGTCCTAATTTGTTTTTCTTGACCTTCTTTTGAAAAATTGGACTTGTATAATGAGCTCCTTGATCAGAATGGATAAAGGAATCTTTTCTAAGAAGAGACTTATTGTTATGTATTAGCTTATCAATTGTATCAGTAACTATATCTATTTTTAAAGTTTTAGAAACGTTATGAGCTAATATTTCATTAGTAGACGCATCTAAAATGGTCGACAAATAAGCCTTTTGACCATTTTTAAAAAATAGATAAGATATATCTGTAAGTAATACCTTACCAGGTATATCTTGCTTAAATTCTCTATTTAACAAATTAGGTAAGACTGTATGTTCTTT
>NZ_FPBY01000208.1 GCF_900116755.1 Clostridium sp. DSM 8431 | reverse complement strand
AGCAGCTCTTACTGAAGAAATTAGTCAGTCAATGGATGAACAAAGTAAGGCTTTTGAATCAGTAACAGATGGTGCAGAACAGCTAACTGATCTTGTAGATAAAGTTAAAGAAAGTATTGGAAAGTTTAAAATTTAAGTAATTGGGAGATAGGTAATTAAAATGCCTATCTTCTTGTTTTTTTGACAAAAAAATTTTTTTTATAAAAAGTGTTGACAATATATTATGAGGATGTTATATTATATAGGCAAGCTACTTGCGGGTATCGTATATCGGTAATACTCCAGCCTTCCAAGCTGGAAAGGTGGGTTCGATTCCCACTACCCGCTCCATTATTAACATAATAATGTTAAAATGCGTGTTTAGCTCAGCTGGATAGAGCAACGCCCTTCTAAGGCGTGGGCCAGGAGTTCGAATCTCTTAACACGCACCATATATGCACCATTAGCTCAATTGGTAGAGCACCTGACTCTTAATCAGGGTGTCCCCGGTTCGAACCCGTGATGGTGCACCATTTAATTACATATGGTTTACTAGCTCAGTCGGTAGAGCACTTGACTTTTAATCAAGGTGTCCGGGGTTCGATTCCCCGGTAAGCCACCAAGTAATTAAGTAGAGAAGTGATAAAGTTTAATTTTTATCACTTCTTTTATTTTTATAAAAAATTTTAATAAATAAAGCGTTATGCATTTTAGCATAACGCTTTTAATTTATTCTTCAAAAGCCCTTACTCTTAATTTAATTCCAAGTTCATCACAAACTGCTTGAGACTCTTTGATTTTTTCTTCGCCAATACAGTCAACTACAGTAAAAACAACATTTGGAACATAGTTTTTGCAGGCTAGTGCAAATTTTTTCATAGCCTCATAAGATTTTATTCCAAATTTATTTTGAGTTATCTCTAAGAATTCATCAGCATTTGGAGCATTAAGACTTATAGAAACAGTATCTATAAGTCCCTTTAAGATATGAGCTGTTGGTTTATTATTTACTAAATCTGAAAGTCCATTTGTATTGATTCTTGTTGGCATATTCGGACATCTTTCTTTAATATATTTTGCGATTTTAACTATATCGTAAATTCTTTCAGAAGGCTCACCAAATCCACAGAATATTACTTCATCAAATTTAGGAAGATCTATAGATTCAAATTCTTCTATTACTTCAGAGATAGTAGGTTCTCTTTTTAACCAAAGACTATTTGATTCAAGCATTTCCTTTGTTTTTCTTAAACAAAAAGTACATGCACAAGGGCATTTATTAGTTAAGTTTACATAAACATTTTTCTTAATATTTTTAGCTTCCATTTCTTCTAATGTAATATTTTTTAAACTTATAAATTTTCCATTATCAGCAGTATATAAGATAACCATATGAACACATCCTTATAAATTATTTAAGTTCTGTTAAAAATTCTTCAAAGCATACACCCCAGTTAGCTGGAATATTTATATCATTAGTAAATTTTAATGCTTTGCTGATAAACTTTGCAGCTTTTTCTATGCTATATGCAAAATCTTCTCCTTTTACAATTGAAGCTGATACTATTGAAGAGAAAACATCCCCTGTACCACTTCTTTCATCACATTCTTTTTTTACTGAAATAGTTTTGAATTCTTTTCCTTCTTCAAAAACAAAGTTCTCAATAGTATCATTACGTTTTAACCCTGTAACAACTATTTTTTTTGGACCTTCTTTAGAAAGCTTTATGCAAAGATTTTTAAGTTCTTCTAAAGAAGGAGTTTCCTTTGGGTATGGTATGTCTAAAAGTCTACAAAGTTCAGTAAGATTAGGTGTTAAACAATCTGCATATTTAATAAGTTTCTTCATTTTTTCACACATCTTATCTGTATATGTACGATAGATTTTTCCGTTATCACCCATAACAGGATCAACTATTACTATGTTGTTTTCTGTTTTAAACTTTTTTATAAATTCTATTACTATATCAATCTGTTCTTCAGACCCTAAAAAACCTGTGAAGATTCCATCAAAACTTAAATTATTTTTCTCCCAGGCTTCCATATATGGTTTCATTTTTGGAGTATAATCATCAAAATAATAATTTTCAAAACCAGTGTGATTTGAAAGTATAGCTGTAGGTAAAAAAGCGCACTGAACTTTAAGAGCTGATATAATTGGAAGAGCTACGGATATAGAACATCGACCAAAGCCAGTGATATCATTAATAAGTGCTATCTTTTTTTGTGTAAATTCCTTCATTTTTTCACATCCTTTAGTTTATAATTATAGAGGAAAAAAATTTAGAGGACAAATAGACCGATACAATTTTTGAAGGGATAGGTTATGAGAGTAGAAGTAGAAAAAGAATTTAAATTTCAATTAAAAAAAGAAGATTTTTTAAGACTAAAATTTTTTATAGAAAATGAAGGCTATAAGAAAGCTGGAGTAGTAAATCAAACTAACTTTTATATAGATACTAAAGATTTTGATTTAAGGAAATCAGGAGTTGTTTCAAAGCTAAGGTTAAAAGTAATTCATTAGAGGAAGATGAGGATTTAAAAATCAAGGATGAGCTTACTATTGATTTAAGTAAGAAGGAAGCAGAAGACATATTAGAAAATAAAGAAATAAAAAAGTATATACATTTATTTGAAGATAAAGCTGAAGTCTTAAATGAAATTGCTGATAAACTTATAGTTATAGGTAATCTGTCTACGGAAAGAACAAATTACTTTATTAATGAAGAAGCTATGATAAGTTTGGATAAAAGTAGGTATTTAGGAAAAGAAGATTACGAAATAGAATTAGAGACTGAAAATATTGAGGCTGATAGAAAATTTTTAAATAATCTTTTTTGTGAGAATAATATAGAGGTATTTGGAGAAAATAAATCTAAATTAAAAAGATTTATTGAAGTATTAATGAAAAATATCTAAAATATTGAAATTAATCTTTTAATTAGGATATAATAATATAAAAGATAGATTTTAAATAAAGAGAGGTATTTTTGTGAGTGTCTAATATCAAATAGTTAATTTAATAATGATTTCAAAATTTTTAGGGGTGTTAAACCTTTATTTGTTGTGGAATTAATTAGAACTATTATGATACAGAAACAGCAAAAGTGCTATATCTATATAAACATATTTGTTTATATAGGGCTCAATTTTAAGCTGTGGAAGATATCCATAGCTTTTTATTTTTGATGAAATATAAAATCTATCTTAAGTGTATTTTTTGCTGACTGTATCTTAGATTTTTATGAAGGAAGGTTTAAGATATGGATAAGAATATGTTAGAAAAATTAAATTATGAAAGCCTTAAGGAAATAGTTAAAGGTTATTGTGTAAGTGGACTTGGGAGATGTTTAATAGATAAATTAGAACCATCAGGAAATATAAAAGTTGTAAGAGAAAGATTAAAGGAAACAAGTGAGGCTAGAAATCTTTTAGATGCGGCTTATCATATTCCTTTAGATGGCATATTTAATGTGGCTCCTTATATTGAAATGATTGAGAAAGGATCAGCCTTAGAAGCTTCTGATTTGACGCAGATTTCAGACTTTTTAAGGGGATGCCGTAAGGTTAAAAAATTCTTTGAAAACAAGGAGGGATATGCCGAGAATTTATCTATATATGCCATAAATATATCAAATTTAAGTAGTATTGAAGAAGAAATAAATAGATCAATAACAGGATCAATAGTAAACTCTAATGCAAGTAGAACTCTAAAGAAAACAAGAAGACTTATAGATGAATGTGAAGGTAAAGTATCAGAGAAGCTTAATAAATTTCTTAAAAATAGTGAAAATAAAAAGTGTATTCAAGAATTTTTTATAAGTAAAAGAAATGGTAGGTTCACTATACCAATAAAGGCTGCCTTTAAAAATAATATTGATGGAGTTATTATTGAAGTTTCTTCAAAAGGTTCAACTGTATTTATGGAGACTTCTGTAATTTCAAAGCTTACATCAGAACTTGAAACATTAAAGTTAGAAGAAAGCATGGAGGAATATAGAATTTTAGGAGAACTTACAGAGCTTGTATCAGAAAAAATACGAGAACTTAAGATGAATATTGAGGTTATAGCAAACTTTGATATGATTTTTGCAAAAGCTAAGTATAGTAAAGAAGTTCAAGGCATAGAGCCCAAATTAAATAATTATGGGTTTATAAAAATAGTTGATGGGAAATATCCTCTTATTAAAAATAGCGTGCCTTTAAACTTAGAGATAGGAGAAAATTATCGTACGCTTATTATTACAGGTCCAAATGCAGGTGGTAAAACAGTTGTATTAAAAACAGTAGGGATGTTAACTTTAGCAGTACAATCAGGACTTCATATTGCAGCTAAAGAAGGAAGTGAAATAGCTGTTTTTGAAAATATATTTGTTGATATTGGTGACAATCAAAGTGTAGAGAATGCTTTAAGTACCTTTTCATCTCATGTTAAAAATTTAGCTTATATTTTAAAAGGTTCTGGAAAATCATCCTTATTATTATTTGATGAAATTGGTAGTGGTACAGAACCAAATGAGGGAGCAGCTCTTGCTATATCTATACTAGAAGAATTTTATCATAAGGGATGTATAACCATTGCAACAACTCATTATGGAGAAATAAAGAATTTTTCAAAGGAACATCCAGACTTTGAAAATGCGGCTATGGAGTTTAAGAAGGAAACTTTAGAACCTTTATATAGACTTCAAATTGGAAAAGCAGGGGATAGTAATGCTCTTTATATTTCTAAGAAGATGGGTATACCTGATAAAATATTAGATAGAACAAAAAACTATATTGAAAATAAAAATTATAACTTAGGAAAGGTTAAGGAAAGTAAGGTTAAAAAGAATATATAAGCTAGAGTTATAGAGACAAAGGAATATAAGTTTTCTGTAGGGGATAGAGTTATTCTTTTAGATAAAAAGGAATCTGCTATAGTTTATAAGGAAAGAGATAATTATAACAATATAGTTGTTTTATATAAAAATGAATTTATAGAAGTAAATTATAGAAGAGTAAAGTTAGAAGTTAAGGCTTCAGATTTATATCCTTAAGGATATGATTTAAACCAGCTTTTTGTAAGTTTTAAAGAGAGAAAGCTAGAAAGAGATATAGAAAGAGGGGTTAAGTAACAGTTACAAAAATATTATAAAACCTTAGAAAAGTGTACTAAAAAATAATAAACTTCAGAAATAGAGATTTATAGATTTGTCTAATAACTTTTAGATGTTTATTAATGATATTATCTCACTAATATGTCTTTTGTGTATCTTTGAATACTATTTTGCGTATCTTTGAATACTATTATAGGATACAAAAAAGAAATGAGGTGAATACAATTGATTCTATCAAAGAAGATTAGATTATATCCAACAACAGAGCAAGAAGAAAAGTTGTGGCAATCTGTTGGAACTGCAAGATTTATTTATAACTGGACTTTAA
>NZ_FPBY01000209.1 GCF_900116755.1 Clostridium sp. DSM 8431 | reverse complement strand
AAAATAATTAAATTGTATTTTAATATGAAATTATTTTACTTTTAGAACCTTTTGCATGGTAAAACAAAGCTGCTTCCTGCGCTGAAAAGCGTGGCGTCAGCCACTTTGTTCATTATTTTTATGGTTATTATTTTTATAAGGTTATCTGCAGTTACAATCTTTTTGATCTTTTCTATGAACACATTTTACATAATCATCATATAAATCATCAGCACAGTCTCTTTGTTTAAAAGATTCTTCAATTTCTTCTAAAGCTTGTTTCAATAAATTACCAGCTTTAATTAAAGCTTTAGTTTGGTTTTCATAACCTTGGTCAGCTTCACATAAAATTTTTTTGCACTTTTTAGGTGATTTATCACAATCAGTTTTGTCTAAGAAATCTTTAGCATCCATTTCTAATTTATAAGCTTTTTCAGCTATTTTGAAAGCTTCAGTAAGAGCTTTTAATGCATCACAGATTTCTTTTGCAACTTCTTTTTGAACTACATAGTTAGCTTTTTCATAAAGTTCTTCAGATTTTTTTATTAATTCATGGTATTTTTCTAGAACATCTTTGCAATTTCTTCTGCAATCATTCTTCTTACAGTGGTCAGTACAGTTTCTGTTATTTCTATCTTCAAAATAATTATAATCCATATCTTAAAAATCCCCTCTATTTTTTATTTACAATATATGTTGTGTAAAGAAAAAATAATTATTACAATAAAAGTAAAATAAGATAAAAATAGCAAAAGTATAGAAATGTGATTATAATTAAATTGAGGTGATTAATATGAATAGTCTTAAGGATGAAGGAAGAATGAGGATTAAAAATCCAGAAAGAACAGGTGGAAGTTACATGCTTCCTGATAAATTTAAGAAAGAATACACGGTAAGAGAAAAGTTTGTAGATGGATACAGAATGGAGACAATCTATAAAGGAAATATAACAAAAGAACATATATATTTTCTTCATGGAGGAGCTTATGTTTTAGAGGCATGTCCAGGTCATAAGGATTTTGTTGAAAAATTAGCTGACATGGGTTTTACAATAACTTATATTGATTATCCACTAGCTCCAGAAAGTACAGCAGAAAAAACTATAGATGTAGTTATAAAAGGGTATAATAAAATAATTCAAGAATATTCTGATAGCAACTTTTATCTTTTAGGAGATTCAGCAGGAGGAGGCTTGGCTGTATCTTTAGCAATTATAATTAGAGATGAAAAAATGAAGATAGCACCTAAAAAATCAGTATTAATATCTCCCTGGTTAGATATAAGTTTATCAAATAAAGAGGTTCTAGAATACGATAAAATAGATCCTGCACTCCCATTAGATGAGTGCTTTAATGCTGGAGTAAAGTATAGAGGAAATATAGATGAAAAAGATCCTAGAGTTTCACCTATATATGGTGATTTAAATAATCTTGGAGAATTTTTTATTATATATACAGATTCTGAAATTTTGAATCCTGACTGTAGACTTTTTAAAGATAAAATTGAAAAAATTTCTGGAAGTACAGTTAAGACCTTTGTTGAAACAGAAACAGTTCATGATTATATAATTTTAGAAGGAAAAGAAAAGTCAGAAAAAGCATTGAAAATGATAGAGGACTTTTTAAAGGATAAGTAAAAGATATACACAACTCATCAAATATTATTCACAGTTTTTACTTGATATATTAATAAATATGTTAATATATTGGTATAAAAAAGGTGGAGAGGAGAATTTTTATGAGTTGTAAAGTATCTGTAATTATTCCTGTATATAATGCAAAAAAATATTTAAAAGAGACTGCAGAGGCTTTGTTGTCTCAAAGTTTAAAAGAGATGGAATTTATTTTTGTTGATGATTGTTCAACAGATAATAGTGCAAATATATTATATGAAATAGAAAAAGCAGATCCTGAAAGGGTAATGATAATTAGACTTAATGAAAATCAGGGACCAGGAATGGCTAGAAATATAGGAATTCAATATGCATCAGGAGAGTACATAGGCTTTACCGATAGTGATGATTTAATTAAAAAAGACATATATGAGAAGCTTTATAAAAAAGCTATTTTAGGAAACTATGACATTGTTGAATGTGGATATTATAGTGAAAGAAAAAAATCTGAAATGATGCTATGGAGCTCAGAATTAGAAGGAGAAATAACACTTGAAAATAGGGTTAAAATTATGATGTCCTGCGGTTTTTTATGGAGTAAAATTATAAAAAGAGACCTTATTATAAATTCTAATTTAGAGTTTATAGGAAGAATTCCTTTAGAGGATGTAGATTTCCTAACAAGGTTATACTTAAGGGCTCAAAGTATTGGAATAGTTAATGAATGTTTATATTATTATAGAAATAATGAAGATTCATTTTCAAATAAAAAGAAGAATAAGAGTTCTATTGCCGTTAGTAGTATTTTTTCTGAAAAGTATATTGAAAATATGAAGAAAGAGCCATTATATGATATTTTTAAGCCAGTTATTGAATATGTCATAATTGGGGTATGGTTTGATATTTATAAAAATTATATTAAAGGAAATTCTTCTGTAGATAAGAAGGATGTAAAAGTTATACAAAATAAACTAAAACAATATGTACCAGATTTTCATCAGAATATATTTTTTGTGGAAAAGGCAAAAAAAGATGAAATTAAAAGTGAATTTATAAAATTATAGAGATATATTTACGAAATTCTAATAGTATGCGCCTACCTGTTAATTAGATTCTAAAATGTACGATAACTCAAGGAAGAAAATTTTTTGAGAGGAATTTGGGAATAGGGATATGATTAACAAAAGAGAAAGAGGGCCTATAAAATTAAGTACCCTAGCTATAATAGGTGTAGCGCTTATTATTGCTGTTACCTGCTTTTCACTTTGGATGACAAGTAGCATTTCAGCAAGTAAGGTCATAGAAAAAATAACTTTAGAAAAATTAGAAGTCAGTTCGAAGAGTGTAGCTAAAGATGTATTTTTAGAAGCAGAAAATGTAAATTTTGCTTTAGATAAATATAAAGATGATGTTAGACTTCATGAACTGCTTAAGCGTTCTATATCTGAGGTTAATAGTAATAATCAAGAAATAGAAGAGATAAAATCAACTTTATTAAGTTTTTTCAATGAAGAATTAGAACTTAATTCATCTTTATTAAGTGAATCTCTTATAAACAAAGATGGTATTGTATATTTATCAACATATGGTGCAGAGGGGAATGATTATAGTAAGGACAAGTTTTTTTAAGATGCTCTTAGTGTAGACGGAGTTGTTATTTCAGAAACAAGATATATAGAGGAAATAAATACTTATGCAAATGATGTTTCAATGGCAATTATTGAAGATGGAGAATTTATTGGAGTTATTACAGCGTCAATAGATTCAAAGGCGTATGAATACATTTTTGATGAATATAAAAAATTAGGTATGGAAGGCTTTATAGTAGATTCAAAAGGAAATTTTATATACCATGAAGATTCTAAATATCTTGGAACTTCAATTAATGATTTGGGAATTGACAATTTAAAATCAGACAAGCTTTTAAAATCGGGAAGTATAAAATATGCTGTTGATGGTGAAAAATATATAGCTCAATATTGTACAGACGAATACACAGGATGGAAAATATTTATAAAAGGTAGTGAAAAAAGTATTTATTCAGCTGCCAATGGATTAAAAGTTAGAATGTATATATGGTCTTTAGTGCTATTTGTAATTGCAGTAAACGTATGGTAGCTCCTATAGGTTATTTTAATGAGCAGAGTAAGAAAATTGCTGAAGGTGACTTGAATGTGGAGTTAAATAGAAAATGCCATACAAAAGAGTTTAATGATTTAAGTGAAGCATTTACTATAATGATTTTAAAGCTTAGAGAACTTATACAAGATACTCAAAACTTAGCATCGAATGTTCAAGGGGCTTCGTCAGATCTTTGCTCTGTAGCAGAAGAACTTAGTGCTTCTAATAGTGAGACAACTAATCAAGTTTCATCAATAGCTGAAAATATGAGTAATCAAACAGAAGAAACTAAACTTAGCAGTATGAAAACTACTGAGTTAGGAGAAAGTATAAATGCTCTTAAAGCTATGAATGAGGTTATGGAAAGCCATAGCAAAAAAGTTGATGAAGCTTTAGATAGTAGTGTTAATAAAATAGAATATGTTACTGAAGCTAATGAGAAATCTTTTGAAAGTTTTAAAGAAGTAAAGGAAAGTGTAGAACAACTGGTTTTAGATATAGAGAAAATTTCTACTGCCATAGAAGTTATTGAAGATATTTCAGAACAAACAAGCCTTTTAGCATTAAATGCATCTATAGAAGCTGCAAGAGCAGGGGAAGCAGGAAAAGGTTTTGCAGTTGTTGCTGATTCTATAAGATCTCTTTCAGATGAAGTTAAAAAAGCAACAAGCAATATTTATAGTAATATAGAAAGAATAAATGGTACTGTAAGTCAAACAAAAACTTCAATATCAGAATCAGAAATTATTAATGAAAAACAAAAATCTTCTCTTGTTGAAGTAAATGATACATTTAAATCTATGACTTCTGCATTAAAAGAAATGATTCAAATTACAGATAGTATTGCAAATGAAATAACTATAGTTGATTCTAAAAAGGATGAAGTTTTAGAAATTAATGATAAGGTTACAAAAGGTGCTATAGAAGTAGCAGCTCTTACTGAAGAAATTAGTCAGTCAATGGATGAACAAAGTAAGGCTTTTGAATCAGTAACAGATGGTGCAGAACAGCTAACTGATCTTGTAGATAAAGTTAAAGAAAGTATTGGAAAGTTTAAAATTTAAGTAATTGGGAGATAGGTAATTAAAATGCCTATCTTCTTGTTTTTTTGACAAAAAAATTTTTTTTATAAAAAGTGTTGACAATATATTATGAGGATGTTATATTATATAGGCAAGCTACTTGCGGGTATCGTATATCGGTAATACTCCAGCCTTCCAAGCTGGAAAGGTGGGTTCGATTCCCACTACCCGCTCCATTATTAACATAATAATGTTAAAATGCGTGTTTAGCTCAGCTGGATAGAGCAACGCCCTTCTAAGGCGTGGGCCAGGAGTTCGAATCTCTTAACACGCACCATATATGCACCATTAGCTCAATTGGTAGAGCACCTGACTCTTAATCAGGGTGTCCCCGGTTCGAACCCGTGATGGTGCACCATTTAATTACATATGGTTTACTAGCTCAGTCGGTAGAGCACTTGACTTTTAATCAAGGTGTCCGGGGTTCGATTCCCCGGTAAGCCACCAAGTAATTAAGTAGAGAAGTGATAAAGTTTAATTTTTATCACTTCTTTTATTTTTATAAAAAATTTTAATAAATAAAGCGTTATGCATTTTAG
>NZ_FPBY01000211.1 GCF_900116755.1 Clostridium sp. DSM 8431 | reverse complement strand
ATATCGAGGTATAAAAAAGGTTAGGATGGAGCTTAACCTCTTATTTGCGTGTATGAATTTAAAGAAATTGGCAATATGGCTGGACCGAAAAGGGTTATTACCTACCGGTTCGGACAATTTATTGTCCAATCTCACAAAAAGTTTTATAGACCTTTTTATATTAAGTAACAAAAGGGCTAAATGCGAATGCATTTAACCCTTTTGTCTACAAGCTGAAATATTGAATTCTTTCAATATTTTCTTTAGCTTCTTCTAAATTTTCTTCATAATATTTATGTTTAGCATTGTTATAAAGTTCATTTTCCTCTTTTAAAGTATTTAATTCTATACTTTCAGGATAATTTAGTAAAGCTTCATTAACTTTTCTTTCAGCAGAATTTAAGTCTTTTTGACTTTCAATATAGGTTTTTGTCATAGCTATACTAGCTTCTTCCTTTTCTGTACAGCCAGTCAAACTTAATCCAAGGCAGGTTAATCCTATAATAACAAACTTTTTTCCTAACGTTACTTCTCATACACACCCTCATTTTATCAAATTACTTTTTTATAAGAGGCATTAAATATTTAAAATCACCCTATAAAAACCCTTTTTATCTTTCGTTGAATACCTTATGTAGTCTCCTCTTATAAATACCCATTATATATATCGTACTGCTTCTAAATATACTCAAGTAATTTTTTTAATAAAAATATAGATATATAATAATTACTTGTAATAATAAAATTACAGGTGTACCCAAAGTAAATAACTTATGCTTAGTTTTATGTCTGAAAAAATATATTCCAAAAAGCATACCTATAGATCCTCCTAAAACTGCAAGTGTCATAAGATTTTTTTCAGGTATACGCCACTTTTTCTTTTTAGCTTTATATTTATCTATTCCCATAGAAGCAAAAGTTATTATATTAATTAAAACTATATAGTAGATGAATAACTTCATATTGTTCACCCTCTTTCTTTATAAATCATACAATAAAAAAGTAAAGATGTCATTTTTAACAAATAGCATCTTTACTATATTTTTTATCTATATTATTTTTTCAATGTATTTATAAAAACTTTTTAAAGAATCACTAAAAAGGAAATTGTCATTAATAGTAGCTTCTATAATATTAGTATTAATACTAATCTCACCTTTAAGCTTATACAAATTCCATACATTTAATATGAAACAGATACTTAATATTGCAATAAATATTGATGCTACAACTTTCTTTTTTAAGAAAAAAAGTTTAATTTCTCTTCTTTCTTCATTAGCCATAATATCCTCTCCTTAAAAATTAAAATGAATAAAATCACCAGTATGTCCAGTCACTATAAAAATCACAGAAATCGCAAATAATACTATAATAACCACTGGATAAATAATATTAACTACATTTGCATATTTTCTTCCTTCTATTAATTTAAAATTAACTTTTTTAGCAATTGGCATAGAAAATATTATTGCTATAATAAGTACTATAAAGTTTTTGCTTAATAATAATGCTGCATATTTACTGAAGAAGCCATAAGCATTAAAGAAAAACATGCTTGATATATAATTACCTGCTTCTATTAAATTACTTGATCTAAAAATAACCCATCCAAGATTCACAAAGAATAATGTTATATATAATCTTAAATATAGGTTTAATATTAATTTCCTCAAAGTCTATTACTCTTTCTACAACTACACATAAGAAATATAATAATGACCATATAATAAATGTCCAATTTGCACCATGCCATATTCCCGAAAGAATCCATACTACAAAAATATTTCTTATTATCTTATCTTCATTTTTAATTCTTGAACCTCCAAGAGGAAAATAAACGTATCTTTTAAACCACTCTGTAAGTGAAATATTCCATTTTCTCGAAAACTCACTTATAGATTTACTCGTATATGGATAATTAAAGTTTTCAATAAACTTAAATCCAAACATTTGTCCAAGGCCTATAGCCATATCAGAATAACCTGAAAAATCATAATATATTTGTATAGAAAAAGCTATAGTTCCAAGCCATGCTAAAGTTACTGGTAGTCCTCCATTATAACTATTAATAGAGAAAGCATTATCTGCAATTACTGCCAAAGAGTCAGCTATAATAACTTTCTTTGAAAGGCCAACAATAAATCTACATACTCCATTTGAAAATAATCTAAAATTTTCTTTTCTATTTAAAATCTGATTTTCCATATCATTGTAATTCATAATAGGTCCTGCTATAACCTGAGGAAAAAATGATATATATAACCCTAAGTTTATAATGCTTTTCTTTGCTTCTACTTCTCCTTTATAAACATCCACAATATATCCCACTGCTTTAAGAGTGAAAAATGAAATTCCAATTGGAAGTATTATATTTAAATGTTCTATATTAATTCCTGTAAGTTCATTTATAATATTGAAAGAGAAATTTACATATTTAAAGGAAAATAATATTCCTAGATTAATAATTAAAGCACATATTAAAATAATCTTATTATTTTCTTTAAACTTGTCTATCAATATTCCAAAGATATAATTTATACATATGGAAACAACTAAAACTATTATATATTCTAAATTTCCAAAGGCATAAAAAATCAAACTTGAAACAAAAAGTATAATATTTTGTAGCTTACGTGAAAAAGATGAAACATAATAAAGTCCTAAAACCATGGGTAAAAAATAAAATATAAAAATTAAACTTGAAAAAAGCATCTCTGTTAATCCTCCAGCTTTTCTTATCTTTTGTAATGTTTTATTGAATATTATAAATAGGCATTTTCATCAAATTCATCTTTAGGAGGCATCTTCTTTTCTAAATCTTCTTTTTCTTTTTCAGCTATTGAATAGTCTTTGTACTCTCCCATAAATATCTTTAACTTGTCCATCATTTTTTTATTCTGAAGAAATTCCTTATAATTATTGATAAAATATAATCCTTGACTATTTATAACTTTCTTTAAAGAACAATTAAAAACTATACCATCCCCTAAATCTATAACAAGTGAATCTTTAATACTTCCACTAACAAGTATATATTCATAATTAAAATTCTTTATAATAACTTCTTCACCTGACATTGTTTTAACTTTTTTATGTAACTCAATTCTAGGTAGCTTTCTATTTAAATAAATTACTTTAGAATTTCTCTTTACGAGATTTATTCTTATATCTTCAAATACACTATTATTATTTTCTATAACCTTTGGTAATGTAAGTTCTCTATCATAGATTATTTGAAGATAACTTTTCATATTTTCTTCATCAATTTCCTTAATGTGAAAAGCATATTTCCACTTATCTCCTATAGATTAAACTTGTACAATAGCTGCTTTAAATTCAGTACTATATCTTTCAGTTTTTATGCTTATCTTCATATTCTTTTTATAATCAATATATTCTGGTTCATCTAAAATTATAGATACTCCATTTTCAGAAACATCATTTGTCCTGCACTTAATTTGCATTTTACCATCTGAAACTATACAATCATCTTCAACATAAAATCTTTCAGAGCTTCTAAAAGCTTGACGTCCAAGCATAAAAAAAATAGACATTAATATAGTATATAAATTAAATGTAAGCCAGAATAAAACTACTGAAACTCCAATTGTTCCAGTTTCAAATATAAAAGATATACATCTTCCTATACCTATAAAAGATAATACAGCTAAGATAATATGTGGCATTGAAGCTCTTATTCTATAAGATCTATCATCATCTGCACCATCTTTCTTAGTTACAGAGAACACCTTCTTTGAAATACATAAAGTTTCCAATATAACTGAAGGTATTAAACTTGGAAATAATATTGTTTCATAGACATTTGTCCACTTTATACTTCTAATATTATTTGATAATTTCTTTAAAGCCATCCTATTTAATATGTACATTGGAAGCCAAAAGATAAGAGTCTGCAAAAGGTTACACTTAACAATAGTAAGATCAAAAACTGAAAACAGTATTGGAGACATTATGTAAATAAATCTTTTTATACATGAATACCAATAAGTTATAGCTGCTATATAGCTAAACCTTTGACTTAATGTAAGGCCTTTTTTAAAAAGAATATTAAGCTTTCTTCCTGCCTGAATACATCCTCTTGCCCATCTATCTCTTTGCTTTATTAATGTTTTTAAATCTGAAGGAGATAAACCTGAAGCATGGACTTCATTAATAGCATAACATCTATATCCAAGACTTTGGATATTCATTCCTGTTGCAAAATCCTCAGTAATAGATTCAGTATAAAATCCACCAGCCTCTTCTAAGGCTTTTCTTGATATTATTGTATTACTTCCCCCATAAATTACTGAGTTAGTTTTATTTCTTGACACTTGAATATCTCTATAAAAGTAATCTTGTTCATTAGGAATTCTTCCTTCTGAAAATAAATTAAATTGAAAAAGGTCTGGATTATAAAAACTTTGAGGTGTTTGAATAAAACCTACTTTTTCATTTAAATAAAAATATAGTACTGTAGCTGTTAGAAAATCGTGCATTGGAATCATATCTGCATCGAATGTTACAATAAGCGGAGATTTTGTATGCTTTAATGCATTATTAAAGTTTCCTGCTTTAGCACCTTTTCTTTCTGTTCTTGTTATGTAATTTACATTAAACTTCTTTGCTAATTCTTTCATTTCTGGTCTATCAGAATCATCACATATATAAATATGAACTTTACTCTTGTCTGGATAATCCATATTTACGCAACCATTAACAGTTTTATATAGAAGCTCATAAGGCTCATTATATGTTGCAATAAACACATCTACATCCACAAACATATCATCAGATATATTTGGCCTTTCTGGATATTCTATAGATGACTTGCTCCTAAAATGTATTATGGCTTCAATCATACCAAGTACTTCAACTGCTAATAGCATTACTCCCCATGTAAATGCAAATTTGCCCTCTCCAAATGGAAGGGTAAAAAATATCCTCCACAAAAGATAGATAATAGTAGATAGTACCGTCATTATAATTAACAACTTATTCTTTAGTTTTTTTGCGTTCATAGTACTCCTTTGTTGTAATTACAATAATTTTATACATATATTTCTATCTATTATATGTAAGCGTAAAGGATTTGGTATCTAGATATTAGAAGTGTCCTCTTGGTAAAATTTATAAAAATATAAATTTTATTCGGAGGGTACTTATGTATATAAAATTAGATAATGATACTTGGGAAAAATATATAGAAGAATATTTTTCTCTTGATAAGAAAATATCTATAAAACAATTCTGCAAGGAGCGTAATATTAATCCTAGCCAATTCTTTTATCACAGAAAAAGAGTTAAAGCTAAAAATGCTCCAGTAGTT
>NZ_FPBY01000214.1 GCF_900116755.1 Clostridium sp. DSM 8431 | reverse complement strand
ATAGGGATAGTCTGCCCTTTTTTAGGTCATATTATTAGTAGTTATCCTAATTTTACTATTTTTAATTCTCTAATCTATATTCAATTTTTTAAAGATCAATTATGCTCATCTCTAATACTATACTTAAAATAATACACAAGTAATGGCAAAAAAACAATATAAAAAGAATATATAAGAGAATTATAGTGAGCTTAAAGAGGCCTTTTAAAATGGTATCTCATTTTATTACAAATAGTTAAATTTATTATTAAAACTTTACTAGTAATACAAATATAATTAAGTATTTATTTAAAAATACTTTGAAGTAAGATATATTTATCTATATAATAGTTAGGTAAATATAACTTAAGCAGAATATAGCTTTTGCAAAGAAAAGAAAGGACAATTCTAAATATCATGGATGATTTAATTAAAAATATAGATATAGTATGCTCTGAAAAGATTCTAAAGGTAGTAATAAGTAATAAGATAAATAGTAACATAGAATATAATAAAATTACTTTTCTTTTAAAGGACAATGGAAAGAAAGAATTTTATCAAATAGAAAAGTTTACAGAAAAACAGGTATTTCATGAAAATATAGAGGTTTCAAACTTAAAGGGAAAAATTTTAGAAGCAGTAGAGGGAAAGTATAAACAGCTTTCTGCCTGGTCTGAAGATTCTGTTTTTGATATGAAGATTTCTAAAAAGGGTAAAGTTCACTTAAGTACTAAGAAAAGTGATAATTCTAAACTTCAAAAGAAAACTAGTCACAATAAGGTGAAGAATTACATATTACAAGAAGGAATGATAATTGAACCTTTAATAGATCTTGGTGTATTTACTAAGGAAGGTAAAGTTGTTAATTCAAAATATGATAAGTATAAGCAGATAAATAGATTTGTAGAAATTATAGATGATGAAGTTAAGAAAAAGGATTATAAAGATCTTACTATATTAGACTTTGGATGTGGAAAGTCTTACTTAACTTTTGTGTTATATTATTACTTCACAGAAATCAGAAATATTAAAGTTAATATGATTGGACTTGATTTAAAGGCTGATGTAATTAAAAAGTGTAATGAAATTGCTAAAAAATATAATTATGAAAATCTTCACTTTGAAATGGGAGATGTTAATGGATATAAACATAGTGGAAAAGTTGATATGGTTATAACTCTGCATGCTTGTAATACTGCTACTGATTATGCTCTATACAATGCTATTAAGTGGGATACAGAAATGATATTTTCAGTTCCCTGCTGTCAGCATGAATTAAATAGCCAAATAGAAACTGATGATTTATCTATCCTTACTAGGTATGGAATAATAAAAGAAAGAACAGCAGCTTTAATGACAGATGCAGTAAGAGCAAATCTTTTAGAATGCGTAGGATATAAAACTCAGCTTATAGAGTTCATTGATTTTGCTCACTCACCAAAGAATATCTTAATAAGAGCTTCTAAGAATAAGATATCTAAGGAAAGAAAAGCTAAGTACTTAACTGAAGTTGAAAATTTAATGAAACAATTTAATTTAAAGCCTACACTACATAAGTTATTAAAGGAAGACTCTTATATTTAATAAGGAGTAGGGGACAGAAGTAATGTTCTGTCCTCTTTTTTAACGTATATGAATAACGTATATGAAAGTATAAAATTTCATTAATAACGCGAGCACTGATGGTTACAGGCCTTTTGTTATGTAAGTCCGAAGAGTACGTTAAAAAGAAAAGAACCTAAAAGCAAAATAATTAAATTGTATTTTAAGATGAAATTATTTTACTTTTAGAACCTTTTTAAGGCTAACAAAGTTGCTTCCTGCGCTAAAAGCGTAGCGTCAGCAACTTTGTTCTTGGCTGCTCAATTTGGAGGTGTTTGTATAGATAATTGAATAAGCTATCAATGTTAGTATTAGCTTATTTGATAAAAATATAATGGTAATATAATCTTTTTGAAAACTATATTGCAAGGTAGATTGTGGTATCTTGTATTACAAGACAGCTGTTGTATATTATTAAAAAAATAAGGAAAGGAGAACGCTATGAACTCAACTCAAATGCTAAAGGGAATATTAGAAGGATGTCTTTTATCTGTTATTTCAGAAGAAGAGGTATATGGGTATGAAATGACAAAGAAACTTGAAAGCTATGGTCTTTCCTTAGTAAGTGAGGGAACAATTTATTTTGGATTTAAACCTTTATCTTATGACAACAGGTAAAAGTGAAAAAGAAATCAAAGAATTTATAAGCGAAGCAGAAGAGCACCTAAAACTTGGTGAAGCAGATGGAAAAAGTGTCAAAGACATTTTTAGATTATCTCCAGAGGAATATGCTAAAAATGTGGCTAGGGAGATATCTTACGATAAAAAAGATTTGTTTAGCAATATAATAATGTTGTTATTTGGCTTTGTGCTTGTAATGTTCTTCAATAAAATAAAATTTGGGATTGTGTCACTTTCAAGTTTAGAATTATTACTAGATTTTATTATTTTTGCTGTAACTATAACAGCAAGTCTATTTGCTGCAAGGAAGTTTGCTTTTAATGATAAAAAACTTTTTAATAGTTTTTAGGGGATTTTTACAGAAAATATAACTTTACTTGTAGCAGCTGGTTTGATTTTAAGATCTACTCCTAAAAATATAATCTTAACTAAAGTGGCTGTTTTAATATTAGTTATAACTTTTGCAGTTATATGTTTAATAATAAGTATCAAAATAAAAACATTCTTATTGTTTGGGACATTTATATGGGGAGCTCCAGCTATTGGCTCAACTATTTTTGATGTTAGTAAGTATAATCCAACTACATGGTCAATAATTCAAGGAATCTTTATTTTATTAGCTGTATTATTTATAAAATTTGAAAGCAAAAGAGTTATAAGAGAAAAATAATATACAAATATTGTAAATAAAATTTAATTAAAGTATAATAATATAAGTGGAGTGTTCAAATAGAAAAACACTCCCTTTAAATATCTTAGGCTTAAAAATTTCATCCATAAAGTTTTAATACATATCATATTTTAAAAAAAGTATAAGTATACTATTTTGAAATGTGTTTTACCTTTCACTAGTTTTGTTATGAAAAGGAGGATTTGTGAATGGATGAAAAAGAGGAAGTAAGCAAAGGCAGTAAGAAGGTGAAGAAAAAATCATCTAATAAGAAAGGAATTAGCTCTCTAAGTCCTAAAATGAAAGGTATAATAATTGCAGCAGCTTCGCTTTTTGCAGTATATGTTGCATTATCATGTTATTTTTGCAATCATTTTTATTTTGGAACTAAAATTAACAACATGTCTGTTTCAGGTAAAACTGTAGCTGTAGCTAACGATGAAATGAAAAATAAAGTACAAAACTATAAAATAGTTTTAAAGGAACGTAATGAAAAGAGTGAAGAAATAAGTTCTGATATAATTAAAGCTTCATATACTGGAGAGAATGAAGTAGAAAAAATTAAAAATAGTCAAAGTGGTTTTGGCTGGATAGCTAGTATTTTTGGCAATAATGATCATTATATAAGTAACTTAGTAAGCTATAATGAAGGTGACTTAGATAATACTATTGAAAAACTTTCATGTTTTAAGGCTGAAAATATTGTAGAACCTAAAAATGCATCATTTCAATATGAAGACGGTGAGTTTAAGGTAGTAGATTCAGTTAAAGGATGTAAAGTAGATAAAGTACTTCTTAAAGATACTTTGATTAAATCAATTGAATATATGAAGGAAAATATAGATCTTGAAACAGAAAGCTGTTATATTGGTCCTAAATATTCTGAAGGAGATAAAAAGGTAAATGAAGCTTTAACTTCTTTAAATAATTATTTAAATACAAAAGTAACATATAAAGCTGGTGATGCCGAGCTTTCTTTAGACAAAGAAACAATTAACAAATGGTTATCTTGCGATGATGATATGAATATTACTTTCAATGAATCAAAGGTTTCAGACTTTGTAAAAACTTTAGCTGAAAAGTTTGGAACAGTAGGAATTTCAAGAAACTTTAAAACTACAAATGGAAGCCAAGTTACAGTGTCTGGTGGAGATTATGGTTGGAGAGTAGATGAAGAAAAGGAGAAAGCAAAAATTGTTGAAGCTGTGAAAAATGGGACAGAGGAAGAAAGAGAACCTATTTACTCTCAAAAAGCAGTAACTCATGATGGAAATGGAATTGGAAACACATATGTTGAAGTTAGTCTTGGAGGACAGCATTTATGGTATTATAAAAATGGACAGCTTGTAACAGAAGGAGATGTTGTAACTGGAAATACAAGTGCTGGTAATGGAACTCCAGGAGGTGTCTACTCTGTTGAGTATAAAGAACGTAATGCAACTTTAGTAGGCCCTGGATATTCAACACCAGTAAGTTTTTGGATGCCATTTAATGGTGGTATTGGTCTTCATGATGCCACTTGGAGAAGCTCTTTTGGAGGAAGTATTTATAGTTATAGTGGATCTCATGGATGTGTTAATTGCCCATATAGCTTAGCACAAACCTTATTTAATAATATAGATTCAGGAACTCCAGTAATTTGTTACTATTAACAAAATATAGTTTTTATCCTTAAAAGCATTTATTTCTATAAATTAGAGATAAGTGCTTTTTATTTGAATTAAATAGATTTAAAAGTATTTATTTTTATGCTGATTTTATTGTTTTTTTTCAAATAACACATTTTATTTACATATACACTTTATTTCAAATTTTTAAATTGTTAATTTAAATGGATTCTTTTTGTTAAAAATGTAAAAAAATTCGTAAAATTTTTAAATCTTAAATAATTTAAAAAAGGTTAAAAAATAATGTATTTTCTAGTATAATATACAGGAAGGGAGTCAAAAAAATGAACAATAAAAAATTTAATAACATCATTATAAAAAGACCAGCTAATAATAGTCAAGTAAATTTTAAAAAATAATATTTTTTAAAAAAGGGTATAGCAAACAAACCATTTGTAAAACACGAATGGTTACAAAAAATGTAAATCAATTAAGCGGCACTATTTTGAGAAGTATTTTCTAAAAATATTTGTTTATGTATTTTAGGATTTCGTAACTCAAATGGAGTTTGGTTTCGAAGTACTGCAAAGATATAATTTATTAATTTGTGCATTATAGCAACTAAAGCAACTTTAGCTTTTTTACCTTGCAAATTAACTTTATAGTATTCTAATAAAACGCCATTAATAGGAGTTCCATTACGAGTACATC
>NZ_FPBY01000215.1 GCF_900116755.1 Clostridium sp. DSM 8431 | reverse complement strand
GGTTTGTCTCATTGAGCGGATGCCAAATATATATTGAATCATTACTATTTTTATTAGAACTACAGGGTCTATGCTTTCGCGACCGTAAGGCTTATATAAATCTCTTACTTCATCATAAATAAAGTCTAGATTTATTGCTGCATCTAATTTTCTAACTAAATGATTTTTAGGAACAAGATCATCTATACTTAATAATTCTATTTGATTTCTATCTGCTTTCTTTTTAACACCCATCATATTGAAACACCACCTTATATTAGTTAATTATATTTTAACATAAAAATAGACAACTATCTTCGAAAACGAAGTTAGTTGTCAACAGTCTGAATGGTTTCCTGTTTTTGGGAAACCATTATTTTTTATTTATTATTCAGGGGAATAATAATGATTTAAGAATAAATTTTTTTATATTTACATTATATGTATAAATTATGGCAATATGTTGACAAAATGTAGATTAATTAAGATAAATTAATAAATAAAATAGAAAAAGAATTTGTTAAAGTGATTTGAATCACTTTAATGTATATTTTTTTAAATTATAATTAAATTAAAAATGATATTAAGTTCAAGTTATAAAAAGTTAAAAGCTTTATTAAAGCTTTTATAAAATTATTATACCTAAAAGATAAAAAAATTACAAAGGAGGAGATTCATTATGGACGATATACAAGAGAGAATAAAAGAATTAAAATCTAAAATACAGTTTTATGAAGAACAGCTTGCTGAAGATGAAGGCGATCTTTATGAAGAGTATGAAATAGAGCTTGTGGAAGCAATAAATGAATTGCAAAAGTTAGAAAAAGGTAACGAGTAAAATAAAGTAAGTTTGAGAATTTAAAATTAAAATATTTTTTAAAAACGAAAAGTAGAGAAATAGAAGGTGCATTTGAAAGACATAAAAGTTAATCAAATGCACCTTTTATAATAAAATTATACTTAAAAATGGTGAACCGTAATATTTTAGTGGAAGTGATTTGTCTAAAGCCTTATTAGGGAGCACTGCGTAAAGAATTAGCTTATAAATATCGATATAAATAAAGATAAAACTCTTATTCATTTATCTATTTAGAAAGTGATAATAAAGAATTTATAATTAAGTTATGTATGTTTGTTTTTTTAGTTTGCGTTAAAATGATTTCATAAAATGTTTCCATAGGTGAATAAAAAATATGATATTCTTTTTAATGTATTATAAGATGATAAAAGTATTAATTAGGAAAAAAACAGTTAATTTTACATTTTTTATTGTATTATCAAAGTGTAATATTATAAAAAGGAGGAATTAAAGATGAGTGGAAAATTATTATTTAAATCAGGGTTAATTGCAATAGCTATGGGAACTATGCTAATTAGTAACTTTGATGTACAGGCAAAAGAAAACATGAGAAGTGCTAAGGAAGTAGTAAAGGAAATGGGAGTAGGGTGGAATTTAGGAAATACCCTTGATTCTTTTGTTGCTCAAAATCAATGGTTTAATGTTAATGATCCTAAGGCATGGGAAACATGTTGGGGTAATCCAGTAACTACAAAAGCTATGATTGATAAGGTAAAAGAAGCAGGCTTCACTACACTTAGAGTTCCTGTAACTTGGGGGTATCATTTAGGGGCAGCACCTCTATATACTGTAGATCCAGCTTGGATGGCAAGAGTAAAAGAAGTAGTTCAATATGGAATTGATGATGGAATGTATGTAATATTAAATACTCACCATGAAGATGAATGGTGTATTCCAACTAAAGCTAAGGAAGCTAGCTATACTAAACAGTTATCAAGCCTATGGACTCAAATTGCAAATGAATTTAAGGAATATGATGATCATTTAATTTTTGAAGTTCAAAATGAACCAAGAAATGTAGGAACAGCAGAAGAATGGATAGGAGGAACATCAGAAGGGCGTGAAGTTGTAAATAATTTTAACGAAGCAGGTCTTAGTGCTATAAGATCTACTGGAGGAAATAACTCTACTAGAGCTGTAATGATGCCAACATATGGGGCAAGTGGTCTTGAAAATGCAATAAATGATTTTAGAGTTCCTGAAGATAAAAATGTAATTGTATCACTACATGCATATACACCTTATTTATTTGCAATGACTCAATCTGGAACTAAGGAATGGGGAACTGACGATGAAAGAGAAAATCTTAAGTCAGAATTACAAAGATACCATGATTTCTTTGAAGCAAAAGGAATACCAGTAGTTATGGGTGAGTATGGAACTATTCATAAAGATAATCTAAATGCTAGAATAGATCATGTTAAAACTTATGTTGAGACATGTACTAAACTTGGTATGCCTTGTGTTTGGTGGGATAACAATTATGTTGAATCGGGCATGGATAATACTTATGGTTTACTAAATAGAAATTCATTAAGCTGGACATTCCCTGAAATTAAAGATGCTATAGTTAATACTTATAATGAAAATAAAATTTCAGATAACAATTATGATGTTAATGATGATGGAGTAATAGATTTAAGTGATTATACATTACTTAGAAAATATATTAATTCAGAAAATAGTTCTTCTATAAAGATAAATGAAGGTGCTGCAGATATTAATAAAGATGGAAAGATTGATTTCTTCGATTTAGTAGCATTAAAATCACTTATATAAGTTTTAAGAAATAAATTGAATAAAGGCAGTTTTATTAAGAACTTTGATATTACAGCCTTTATTCTTAGTCTACATATTAAAAAATTATAAAAAAGATAAAAAGATAAATATTTATACGATAAACATGATATAATAGTTATGCGGTAAACAATTACATTGATGAAAGAAGATGGTAAGAGTGGCAATTGATTCAGTAGATAATTTAACTGATAGAAATAGTTATGAGAGTATTATTAAAAGAAATAGAGCCTTAGTTTCAAGTTCTAATAAAACTACAAGGAAACTAAGCAGTACTGAACTTGAAGAAAAGTATTTTAGGGATTTACAAAAGGAATATTCTAAACTAAACATAAAGAAGAATTCTAGAGCTATTCATGAGGAGGACAAGGTTTCCATAGTCTTATCTCCTGAATTGATAAAAAAAGCTGTTAAAGATCCAGAGATAGATAAAACTATTAGAAAATCTCTTGATGATGCAGAAAAGTATAGGAAGTCATTTAAAGCTAATAATTTAACAAAGGATGGACATAAGGTTAAATCTGTAAGTTTCTTTATTGATAGAAATGCTAAGATATCAACTTCTATAAAGATAAATAGCGATATAGATTTTAAAGATTCAAGTGAAAAGGAGTTAGTTAAAAGCTCGCTGACAGCACAATTTCAAGCAGTAGAGTCAAAGGTAAATAGTGAAACATCTTTGTATTATAGATATTTGAGTTTATTAAGACAAGATAATTTTTCATCTGAAGATAGTTTTACATCATTAGATATTACTGTATAGTAATTTAAATTTTTATTGAAAAGAGGGGAAGCTTTATGAAAATTAAGAGTATGAGAAAGTCTGTAAGAGTTACATTAACAGTATTTATAGTTCAACTATTATTGTTCTTATCAGCAGCTAGTGGTTATACAAACTTAGACATTATGCTGGCAGGACAAGCTTCCGCCACTACTTATACTAGAGCAGATGATAATTATTATTATATTCAGGATTATACAGAATATATAGGGGCTTCAAAGACTCCTCAAACATATAAGGTTGCTGTTGTTAATTCTTTAGAGGATGCTTCAAGATATTTAAGAAGTCAGATGAGGCTTAGAAAAGATGAGATAAATATAAAATATAATGGTTCTTACTATGATGATATAAGAATAGATGTGTATAATAAAGCTTTTGAATATTCTGATGAATTAAAATCTGATGAAGGAGATTACTTAAATTCAGAAGTTTCATCATGTACTATGGGAGCAATATATAGTTCAAGTTATGTAGTATTAAAATATAATGTTGGCTATTTATCAACTTATGATGAGCAGCTTCAAGTTAACAAAGAGGTTAAAAATGTATTAGATGATTTAGATGTATATGGAGAAAGTGATTATACAAAAGTAAAGGCAGTTCATGATTATATTGTAAGTAACATACAATATTATTATGGTAGTGAAGGTAAATATTCAGCTTATAATGCAATAGTTGAAAAGTCAGTTGTATGTCAGGGCTTTGCAAGTATAACTTATAAAATGCTAAGAGACTTAGATGTTAAAGTTAGAATGATTAAAGGTCTTGGAAAAAATCAAAGTCATGCATGGAATATAGTATATGTAAGTGGAAAATGGTATAATTTAGATAATACATGGGATGAAAATATAAGTAATCCATCTTCACCTGGTGGAATAAGATACGATTATTTTTTAAAAGGCAGCTCCGACTTTGATGCTCATCAAAGAGATGCAGAATTTGATACTGAGGAATTTAATAAGAATTATCCAATGTCTAAGACTTCTTATAGGGTTGGTTTTTCTGATTCTAATTCAAATGTTATTATTATAAGAAAATCTGAAGATGTAAATTCAGATGGTGCTATAGATGCTGCTGATTTGGCGGAAGTAGCTAAAAGATATAATGTAACTGAAGAAAGTAGTAATTGGGATTCAAGGTATGACTTGAATGATGATTATATTATAGATTTGTATGATATGGTTAAGATTTCATCTCAATTATAGAAAATAATCAGCTTAAAAATAATAAGGCTAATTTATTATAAAATATAAGTGGACATCCCTTGAGACTAGTGCTTAATAGGGAGTTCACTTTTTTGCGAATACTAATTATTTTTAATTTACATATATGTATAAAATTACTATAATAGTGCAAAAATGCTTGAATAATTTTACAACTGAATAAAATAAAAAACATTTATGATAAATCTCTGTTATAATTAAGTTCCTACACAAAATTCAACAAGGAGATACATAAATGTTTCAGAACACAATTATATCAAACGAACCATCAATATACAAATTTTTTAATCAATTAAATTTTGATTTTTACTTAACAAATCCTCAGTTAAAGCATTTAGAAAATATCATGAATGCTATGATATCTAAAGGCTTTAATGGTAAGATTTCCGACATAGCGGAGCTTGCACC
>NZ_FPBY01000216.1 GCF_900116755.1 Clostridium sp. DSM 8431 | reverse complement strand
TGTCACTCATTTTTTTATTCATACATTTCTTTTTCCTTTACTGCAATATTATTTTCATTTATAATCACAGTAATATTTTAACAGTTTTTACTTTTTGTTTCAACAAAGATAGTTAATATTATGTTTCTCATTAAAAGGTGAATATATAGTAGAACAAAATGGCTGACGCCACGCTTTTCAGCGCAGGAAGCTGAGCTTTGTTTTGCCATGCAAAAGGTTCTAAAAGTAAAATAACTTCATATTAAAATACAATTTAATTATTTTGCTTTTAGGTTCTTTTGCGGCCTACAATTATTTTTTAATGCATTTGACAACTCCATATAAGAAAGCCAGTCAAAATCAGTATTTAACATCAAAAAAATTTTACATTTTCCTATGCATTAAAAAAATGATTTGAAATATCAGCTATAACTAATATTTCAAATCATTCTAAGATAATTTTAAGATTCAAGAATATCAATATATTTATTTATATAATCAGAATCCCCTTTAAATTTTTCTATATCATAACCATTACTCTTTAAATTAATAATAGCATTTCTCTTAATAACATTTTTTCCTCTCCAGCCGCAGGATGTAGCATTAATTTTTTCTTTAAAAAACTTATTATTCATACCTGCAAAAACTTCTGGTGAATCATTCATATATATAAGAGTTTCAAACTCAGCAATAGCATTTTGTTCTACCTCTTCATTATAAGGACACTTTAGCTGACAAAAATCACACCCAAAAACATTTCCTTTTAAAAGCTTTATTTCTTTATTATCTATTTCCTTCTTCTGAGTAATATAAGAAAGACATATATTAGGGTTAATTCTACTTTTATTTATTGATTTAGTTGGACACTCCTTATAGCATATCTCACATTTGCCACATTCCTTATACTCAGAGATTTCTTCAAATTTTCTCTTATCCTCTGTTTCAAAATCAAGATCAGTTATTATTTCTGCTAAAAAAACATAAGAACCATACTTTTCTGTAATTATCATATTATTTCTTCCTATAAAGCCAACTCCAGCAATATAAGCTATGTATCTTTCAGGAAGGGAATTGCTATCTACAAGACACTCTGCCTTTCCTCCTAAAGATTCAATAAAGCCTTTAATTTCTTCTAAATACTTTCTTACTACTTTATGATAATCTAACCTCTTTGTATATATAGAAAATCCATTTTCATTGTTATCTCCTTCATAATAATAAGGAAAAGCAAGAGAAATTATAGTTTTACCATCCTCCATATATATATTAGGATTAATTCTTTTTTCTATATCTTTTTCTTCAAATGCATTTTGCAAATTATTATTTTGTCTATATTCTAAAAAGTCTCTAAGTTCTTCAAACCTTCTACATGGTATAAATCCAAAACAATCAATACCAAGACTTTTTATAAACTCTGCCGTCTTTTCTTTTAACATAACTCTTTAACCACTAAAATATCTGCTGGAACCCATTTTTGATTTTTTAATTCATTCATATGTACCCATTTAGCATCATTATGAGCATTTAGTTTTAAACTTCCCCCTAAAATTTCACACATAAAACAATGCATTGTTAAATGAAAATTATCATAATCATAATCTACTGTTGTTAAAAACTTAAGATTATCTATTTCCAGCTCAAGCTCTTCCATAATTTCTCTATGGAGTGCTTCTTCTTTAGTTTCTCCTTTCTCTATTTTACCCCCTGGAAATTCCCACATATCAATAAATTCTCCATAACCTCTTTTAGTTATAAATATTTCGTCACCCTTTTTTATTACTGCTGCAACTACCTCTACTATCTTCATTTTAATCACTTCTTCCTCTTATTTATATCCTTGTAATAAACTCATTATATAATCCTTCTGGCATTTTATTTTGAAGCTTAAATAAAACTGTTATTGGTTTTTCTCCTTCAAATTTTATAGTATCTGCTTTTCCTATATAGATATAAGGTTGTACCTTACCATCTATTTCTTTATACTTTCTCACAAATATATGAAGATTAATATTTCTATCCTTATTATAAATTATATTTTTTCCTCTTTCAGAATTTTGTGATGTATTATTAGGAGTCTGCCATTGAAAAACTTCACGACTTTTAAATTCATCTTTATAATTTATACTTTCCTTTATGTCAGCATCTTTGTGAAGATCTACATAAATAAAATAATCACTTCCATTAGTTAAAAGCCCACTGCCTCTAAAGGATGAATGTGATTTCTCATAATTTGATAAAAGGGCTGCATCCTTCATGCTATACTGTTCATAAAGTTTAAAAAATGTTTTTCCATAATTCTTACTTCCAAAGTTTTTTTCATATCTTAAAACTCCATAATCAAGTATATCATTTATTTTATCTTTAAATTCTTTATTACGTAGTATTTTTTCAAAGCTTAAAAGTCTCATTATCTTTTTATCTTTACATTCAAATAGTTTAATATTATTTTTTATTTCTCCAGAATCATAATATTCCTGACTTAAATTTTTAAAAGCATGTAGTATGCTGTCTCTATCAACTGAGTCAAGATACTTATTTATAAATCTTTCTGCTGCATCTAAATCAACACTTTCTTTAGTTAAAAGCTCTTTCACAATTAAAAATTCATGAGGTCTCTTTAAAGGAAGCTTTCCTGAGAATTCTCTTAATACTCTCATAAAATCTTCATCCATGAAAATATCACTACCATATCCCTTCTCTATCTTTTTCAAAAACTCATCATAAGTCTTCGCATTTTTTATAAATCTTATAGGATCTGGAGCTCCTTCATATTTCATATAATCCATAAGTTTATATGGAATTTTTCCACCATTTAATTTTTTAAATTCATTATATTCCTCTTTAAGATACTTCATACTATTAAAGTTTTCATTAGTAAGCTGCTTTATAATCTCTTCCTTTGCAATCTCATCCATTTGAATATGAGTACATCCTGGAATATCACTAAAATCATCTGTAACAGAAACCTTTAAACTATCTTTATCATAATACTTACTTCCCTTAAGAGCTAAAGCTATTAAAAAGGCTTTTTTATGATTTCCTATAAAGTCTAGAACCGTTAAAAATTCTTTATTTTCATGTTTTCTCAAACCTCTTCCAAGCTGTTGAATAAATATTATAGGCGAGCTTGTTGGTCTAAGCATTAATATTTGATTAATTGAAGGTATATCCACACCTTCATTAAATATATCCACAGTAAAGATAACTTTTAATTCATCATCTTCATTTTCTAACTTATTAATAAATTCTTGCCTTTTTTCTATGGAATCATCACCTGTTAGTGCAATGCTCTTTATGCCTTTTTCATTAAATTTTTTAGCCATATATTTAGCATGGTCTTTATTAATACAAAATCCTATAGTTTTTTGCTTACTTCCGTCGAAACCATAAAAATTCATTTTCTCAATTATAAAATCAACACGAGCATTAACCATAAGCTTAGCTGCTACTTTTGGTATATCTGTAATATCTAAATTCTCATAATCAACTACATCAATATCTGTAATTCCAAAGTAATGAAATGGTACAACGAGCTCATTTTCAAGGGCTTCATTAAGTCTTATTTCTGCAGCCACATTATTATCAAACACATCAAAAATACTCCCCTTATCACATCTCTCTGGAGTTGCTGTCATTCCAAGCAAAAACTTAGGTTTAAAATAATCTAGCACTTTTTCATATGTAGGGCTTGTACTATGATGAGCTTCATCAATTACTATATAATCAAATTCATCTTTCCTAAACTCATGATAATTCTTAGACATAGTTTGGATAGTTGCAAATAAATAATCTGCTTCATCTTTATAATTTCCTGTAAAAAAACCCATTTTTATATTTTTATTTTTGCATATGCTCTTAAAAGTTTTTTCTGCATCCTTTAAAATATCTTCTTTATGTACTAAAAACAACATCTTTTTAGGTTTAAAACTTTCAACATCAAAGGCTGACATAAAGGTTTTTCCACTTCCTGTTGCTGCAATAACTAAGGCTTTTTCTTCTCCACTTCTTCTTAATCTAGAAAGATTTTTAAGAGCTTCTTTTTGCATTAAATTTGGTTCTATTATTTTATAGCTTGAAAAATCAATTACTTCTTTTTTCTCTCTTTCTCTTATAGATGTAATAAAACTTTCATACTTAGTTAAAAATTCTTCATCTACAAAGCCTGTACCCTGCCATAAATCATTGTATTCACTTAAAACCTGCTGTACAAATTCAGTTTCCTTCTTAGAAATAATCATTACATTCCATTCTACATTACTTTTAAGGGCTCTTTGAGTTATATTAGAAGATCCAATAATTATTTTATAGTTCTCTTCATTTTCAAAAATATAAGCTTTAGTATGAAACCCCTTTTCTTTATCTGCTATAAAAACCTTTAAATCTATATTATTAAAGTCTCTTATCTTTTTAAGTGCTTTTGGCTCTGTAAAATTAAGATAAGTTGATGTTAATATTTTCCCCTCAATATTTCTCTCTGAAAGTTCTTTAAAAGAATCTAAAAGAAGCTGAAGACCACTAAAATTAACAAAGGCTACGCTAAAATAAAACTTTTTACATTCACTTAAGCTTTGTTTTAATTCTTTTAGAAGATTTCCCCTCTTTGAATTTACTATCAATCTATTTTGAGTTATATAATTTTCATCTATTATATTTTTACTGTCTATATCAAAAGCTGTTTCACTTAAAACTTTATGATTTATATTCTTCAATATATCCTGCATATACTTCCGTTGCCAAAACCTTATAAAACTTTATAAAGCATGTTTAATTCCTTATTCAACGTGTCCTATTTTGTCTTGAAAAAATCTATGACTACTCTAGTTTGATATGACACTCCAAAGGCGTAAATTCGGGTACAACGCCCCCTACATATTAGCAATATCTTTTAGGTGATTAAATTGCTAATTTATATCTACTAAGATTAATACTTGCATTATAGTCCCTGTTTATATTTAAACCACATGAACACTTGTATATTCTATCACTAAGTTTTAAATCTTTTTTAATAGAGCCACATGAAGTGCATAGTTTACTTGAAGGGTAAAATCTATCTG
>NZ_FPBY01000219.1 GCF_900116755.1 Clostridium sp. DSM 8431 | reverse complement strand
AATTACATAAATAATATTCCGCGGTAGCTCAATGGTGGAGCACTCGGCTGTTAACCGATAGGTTGGAGGTTCGAGCCCTCTCCGCGGAGCCAATTGATTATAATAGCGATGTTTTACATCGCTTTTTTTGTATTTAAAAATAATTATGTAATATAACTTGACATATATTAGGGTTTTGATAAAATGAAATTATAATTTAATAAGCGCAATGATAAAGAGGAGTAGCTTTTGAGTTATTAAAGAGAGATGATGGCTGGTGTAAATCATTATAATGAACAAGTGAAGGGAGCTTTTGAGTGCTGATGATAGAAAGTTGGGCTTATGCCAAGAAGGGTGGAACCGCGGAATTTTTCGTCCCTTTGAGGTAGGGCTTTTTTTAATGCATAGGAAAGTATAAATTTTTTTGATGTTAAACACTGATTTTTCACTGGCTTTCTCATATGGAAGTTGTCAAATGCATTAAAAAATAATTGTAGATCGCAAAACAAAGCTGCTTCCTGCGCTGAAAAGCGTGGCGTCAGCCACTTTGTTCTTTATAAAATTTTTTGTATGGAGGTATTTTACAATATGGCAGTAGAAAAAACAATGGACAAAATAGTAGCTCTTTGTAAAAACAGAGGGTTTATATTCCCAGGATCAGATATATACGGAGGTTTAGCAAACTCATGGGATTACGGCCCATTAGGAGTTGAATTTAAGAACAACGTTAAAAGAGCTTGGTGGAAAAAATTTATTCAAGAAAGTCCTTATAATGTAGGTGTAGATGCAGCTATATTAATGAATAGAGAAGTATGGGTTGCAACTGGACACGTTGGAGGATTCTCAGACCCATTAATGGACTGTAAAGAATGTAAATCAAGATTTAGAGCTGATAAATTAGTTGAAGATTACATGACTGAACATGGTGCAGAAGTAGCTTCAGCAGATGGATGGTCTAATGAACAATTAAAATCATACATCGAAGAACATAATATAGTATGTCCTAAGTGCGGAAAGTTAAATTACACAGACATAAGAAGCTTTAACTTAATGTTCAAGACTCATGCTGGTGTAACTGAAGATTCTAAAAATGAAATTTATTTAAGACCAGAAACAGCACAAGGTATCTTTGTTAACTTTAAACAAGTTCAAAGAACTACAAGAAAGAAAGTACCATTTGGTATAGGCCAAATTGGTAAGTCATTCAGAAATGAAATTACACCTGGTAACTTTACTTTCAGAACAAGAGAATTCGAACAAATGGAATTAGAATTCTTCTGCAAACCAGATACAGATTTAGAATGGTTCTCATACTGGAAAGATTACTGCTGGCAATTCTTAATGAACTTAGGAGTTAATAAAGAAAACTTAAGATTCAGAGATCATGAAAAAGAAGAATTATCATTCTATTCAAAGGCTACTTCAGATATAGAATACTTATTCCCATTTGGATGGGGAGAACTTTGGGGTATAGCAGATAGAACTGACTATGACTTAAAGAGACACCAAGAACATTCAGGACAAGATATGAGCTATTTAGATCCAACAACTAATGAAAAATATATACCATACTGTATAGAACCATCATTAGGAGCTGATAGAGTTGCATTAGCATTCTTAGTGGATGCATATGATGAAGAAGATTTATCAACTGAAGATAAGAAAGATTCAAGAGTTGTTATGCACTTCCATCCGGCATTGGCTCCATATAAAGCTGCTGTATTACCTTTATCAAAGAAATTATCTGATAAAGCGTTAGAAGTTTACACAGAATTAAGTAAGAAGTTCAATGTTGAATTCGATGAAACAGGAAGTATAGGAAAGAGATATAGAAGACAAGACGAAATTGGAACTCCATACTGTATAACAATTGACTTCGATACAGAAAATGATGAATCAGTTACTATTAGAAATAGAGATACTATGGAACAAGAAAGAATTAAAATTTCTGAGTTAGAATCTTATATTGCTAAGAGTTTAGAATTTTAATTTGAGAAAAAGCGAAGTTATTATAAACTTCGCTTTTGTTTGTATCAGTAGTATTTGTTCAATAAAATGGATATAATAAGTTTTACAATAATATAATTAAACGTATATTTTTATTTAGTAAACATGGAGGCGGAGATATAAATGAAAAAGGATTTTAATGAATTTAAAAGCTTTATAAAAGATAAAAAGGTAGGGGTAGTTGGAATTGGTGTTTCTAATATTCCTCTAATTAAGTTTTTAGTAAAGCTTGGTGCAGAAGTTACTGCTTTCGATAAAAAAGATGAAGAAGCCCTTGGAAGTATAGTTCCTGAATTTAAAAGTCAAGGAGTTAAGTTTGAATTAGGAGAAGGATATTTAGATAGATTAACAGGTTTTGATGTTATCTTTAAGACTCCTTCTATGAGAATAGATTGCGATGCCTTAGTTAGAGCTTCTAAAGAAGGTACATATATTACATCTGAAATGGAAGAGTTTGTGAAGTATTGTAAAGGTAAAGTATATGCTGTGACAGGTAGTGATGGAAAAACAACTACAACAACTATAATTTCTAAACTTCTTATGGAAGAAGGATTTAAGACATGGGTTGGAGGAAATATAGGTACACCTCTATTTGCTCAAATAGAAGAAATTGAAAAGGATCATATGGTTGTTCTTGAACTTTCAAGTTTTCAACTTATGACAATGAAAGAAGAAATAGATGTAGCAGTTTGTACTAATCTTGCTCCAAATCATTTAGATATGCATAAAGATATGCAAGAATATATTGATTCAAAGAAAAATATATTCTTATACCAAACTTCAAAAGACATTTTAGTTGTTAATAGAGAAAACGACATAACATATGGTTTTGAAAAGGAAGCAAAAGGTGAAGTTAGAGAATTCTCATCAAAGAGAGTTATTGAAAATGGTGCATATTATCAAGATGGTACTTTATATCTAGAAGGAAAAGAAGTATGTAAGAAGGATGATATAGTAATTAAGGGGATGCATAATGTAGAAAACTATCTTGCTGCTTTTGCTGCTACAAAGGATGATGTATCTGTTAAATCTATGAAGGATGTTGCAGAAACATTTTCAGGTGTAGAACATAGATGTGAATTAGTTAGAGAAATTGATGGTGTTAAATATTATAATGACTCAATAGCATCAAGTCCTACAAGAACATTAGCTGGGTTAAGAGCCTTTGATAAGAAGGTTATAATCATTGTGGGAGGATATGATAAGCATATTCCATTTGAACCTTTAGCAAAGGAAGGATACCCATATATAAAAGAATTAATATTAATGGGAGACACTAAAGATAAGATTAAAGAAGTGTTTGATAAGCTTCAAGAAGAAAAAAGAGTAAAGGTTAATATGCATATTGTAAATAGCCTTGAAGAAGCAGTTAATAAGGCTAAGGAATTAGCTGTTTCAGGAGATGTTGTAACATTGTCTCCAGCATGTGCTTCTTTTGATATGTTCCCTAACTTTATGGCAAGAGGAGAAGCCTTTAAAGATATAGTTAAAAAGTTATAAAAATAAAAAACAGCATCAGTTTTGAAGACTGGTGCTGTTTTTTAAAATTATTTATTTGCAGAAATAAAGTAAGGATTGTTTACATCAATTCCTTTTTGAACAAATATTCCTGATTGAGTTGGATAATATTCATTTATACTATCTGAAGATAGTGGTGTTAATTTATATTCATTCTGATCAATTGTAGTTGCTGGATTAATTGTTATTTCTAGATTACATAGTTTGTTTGAAGAATCTAATACATATATTGAACCATTAGAAACCTTTAAATCTGTTATGCTTAATGTTGTATACTTTTTAGAATCTAAAGTTGTAGGGTCTACAATGTATAAGTTGTTATTATCATCAGAGTTAATGGTTAATAATTGAGATGAATATCCTGCAAAACTATTAACTGAATAATCTGTTACCTTTTCTTTTCCTGTTCCATCAATTGAAACTCTATATAATTTAGAATTATCGCTTAAGTTTTGATATAGTATAAAATTATTATTTACAATATATTTTCCAACGTTATCTGAAGTTAAGCGTAAATCTTTCTTTGAATTTATATCATATTTATATAATTTCCTACTACTTGTATCTGTATCTGGTATATCTAAATAAAAAATTGATTCATTATTCAATACTGTTACATCATGAGCATGTCTATTATTTAGCTTAGTATAACTTTTGTCTGCTATATTAATAGATGCTAGGTTAGATGAACTAGATTGATCTCCAAAGTAAATCAGATTATTTGATGAAGCTATGCTAGTTGCAGAATAATTGAAAAAGTCTGCCACATCATTTTCCTTTATAGTTCCTTTGGGAAAAGGTTCATTTAGAATGGATATTCTGTTGTTGTTTTGCCAGTTGGTAAATAATAAAGAAGTTCCATTCATAATAAAGGAAGAAGGTTCTAAATTGTCATCATTTAATACTAAAGGTGCAAAGGCTTCGACAGAAGAACTTGAAGCTTGCATATTTATTGATGTTGGTTCTTCTTTTTTAGAAGATGTAGTGCTTTTATCAGAGCAGCTCACAAGAGTGAGTGTTGTAATAGCGACGATAACTATTGATATTATTTTTTTCATGAGTTGAATCCTCCCGAGTAAATTCATAAATTTTATACCTATACATATAATATTAGTTTAAAAGGAATAAGTAGTAAAGTAGAAAATACATAAGGATAAAGGGATTAACTTATCCGGGTGTATCGATAGAAGATAAAGCTTGAAAATTTAAGTAAAATAAAGTATTGCTTGAATAATTTATCTATTTGAATAAAAATGTATAGTTATTAGATGTTTAAAAATGATATTATAATAAATGTCGTCAGGGACGGCAGTAATAAATCGAAAAACATTGAAAAAACAAACTTAAAAAAGTTGTTGACAATGAAGAGTAGAGATGTTATTATAATAAAGCGGTTGAGAGACAGCACAAATGATCTTTGAAAATTGAACAGATTTAGATAAAGTTAATAACCAGCAATTCTTTTATGAGTAAGTTTTTTGAGT
>NZ_FPBY01000296.1 GCF_900116755.1 Clostridium sp. DSM 8431 | reverse complement strand
TCAAAAGATTCACCTCCTAAAGCTATTATAACAATTTTTATAAAAAACTTCTAATATTTTATAAAGTTTTCTAAACTTTTGTCATCTGTTATTCACCCCCACTAATTTTTGAAACTTCACTTATAGTTTTATACATAATATCCTCCCCAATTAATAAAAGCTTGAGATTATCCCAGCTTTCATCTGCTTCATATTATATTTTAAGCTATGACATCGTGTTACAGTCAATAATTTACTTTACAGCAGTTAAAGTAAAAGTTTTAGGAATTCCTTTGTCAAAAACTTCTGAAGAAAGATTAGGTTCTTCATAAAGTCTCTTTATAGTAAATCCACTTAAAGCACAAGCAGTTACTATTTCACCAAGATTCCAAAATCTCAAATAAACTTTTTCTTTTTCTGTATCATCTGAATACTTTGAATAAGATACTTCTTTTTCATGAAGCTCTGAATCAAAATAATCACCAGTAACCTTATGCTTTCTAACCTTAGCTGTTGAACCTCTAGATGTTATAAGCTTAGTTGAAACAGGGTGGAAATCTCTTATTACAAACATTCCTCCATCCTTTAAAAGCTTATAGGAAGCTTCCATAAAGGGTGTAAGATCAGAGAAGTAATGTAAGATACCCATTTCTGCAAATACAATATCAAACTGTTCATTTAAAGATTCATCAAGCTTTAATACATCAGATAAAATATAATGAAGATCAACTCCTGCTTCTTTTGCAAGGTCTAAAGCATATTCTTCGTTTTCCTTAGAAAAATCAACAACAGTTATATCTGCTCCTAAAAGACCTAAAGATACCCCCTTAATACCATTTGAACCCATAAGATTTAAAACTTTTTTATTTTTAACATCTCCAAACTTTTCAAGAAGTACAGAAATCTTCTTTTCAGGATTCTCTTTAAGCTTTTTTGCTGCTTCTTTTGGCGTTCCAAATCTATTTACCCAGGCATTATATGTATCATTATTCCAAGATTCTTCGTTTTTATTGATACATACATTTTCTTTTTTATCTATATTGTTCATTTATTTTTCCTCCAAAGTTTTAACAAAGTCACTGTATTTCATTATAATATATTTTATCTTTATTGTGAAACTCATTATTATTTTTGATGTACTTAAATAATAAGTGATATAATTTAATTGGTATAAAGGAGGTTTTCATATGGAGAAAAAAAATAATGGTAATGTAACATTATATTTAATGAGACATGGAGAAACTATCTTAAATAAAGCAGGAAGAACACAAGGATGGTCAGATGGAGTCTTAACAAAAGAAGGCACTGAAACAGCTATAAATGCAGCTATAGGTCTAAGCAATATAAATTTTAAGGCTATATATTCTAGCGATTTAGGACGAGCTGTAAAAACTGCTGAATTAGTTATTAAAGAAAATAACTCAAGTAAAGATTTAAAACTTATAAAAACTGAAGCTTTAAGAGAAGCTTACTTTGGAAAATATGAAGGTGGCTTCGACTCTGAATTCTATAGAGATATTCTTGATTATCTTAAGGTTTCATCCTTTGAAGAAGCTATGAAAAAATATGATGATATGCAAAAGGAATTTTGTAATGCAGCAGCTACCCTTGATGATACTAATGAAGCTGAAAATTATGAAACTGTCTATAATCGTTATATTAATTTTATAAATAAAGTTACTATAGAAACTTCTAAAAAAGGTGGTGGAAATATTCTTCTTGTAACTCATGGTGGAGTAATGAGAATTCTTTTAGATAAGTTTAATAAAAATAATATCGATATGAGTAATATAGATAACTGTAGCATATCTATAGTTAAATATTCAAAGGGTGAATATATTGTAGAATCTATTAATAATGTGGATCATATAGAAAAGGGACAAGATATTAGAATGATATAAATAAGGCTCAATTATTAAATATAGTGATAAATAAAACTAACTATTCAAATATAGATGGACGACCTTTAAAATTCGTATTTATATAGGGATGTTTACCTT
>NZ_FPBY01000221.1 GCF_900116755.1 Clostridium sp. DSM 8431 | reverse complement strand
TTTGGTATCATAATTTAATTTTACCAAAAAATCGCTGTAAGTTTAATGCCTACAGCGATTTTCTTTTTAGGAGAGTTTTTTTACATCCCCTTTTACTTAATTTTATATGGTACCCCCAGTAGGAATCATTTAATAGAACATTTCACGACTAGATATTCAATAAAATCCTCGTAAAACGCTATATCTCTAGTTATATTTATAGTTATTTATAATTGTATAAATTTATAAAAACACATAAATATTAATCAAATGGCAACTTTTTGGGCAACTTTTTATTTTATCACATTATACTTCTTAAATATTATATGATTATCCTCCTTATATGCCATTTCTAATCCATCTCTTTTTTAGAATACATACAGTGGCAAAGACTATAACAAATAAGCCTAAATTATACAAACAGCTTTTCCAAATTGCTAAATATTCTGTGCCACCTGTCTGAAGATATTGTTCTAGGTTTTTATATAAAATATTTGAAGCATCAAAATAAGCAATCAAATGCTGTGCAGGTAGTATAGTTAATAAGATAATTGAAAAAATCCATATAAATAGATTTGCACAAAATGCAACGATCATATTCTTAAATAAAAATCCTAATAGTAATGCTATTAAAATTACGTATATAATAGCATTTTCAAGATAACTAAACATTATAAAAAACTTTGAAAAATCTCTAAACATAGCACATGATATAGCTACTGCTAGAAATATTGAAATTGAAAACCATAAAATCAGTACTCCCAACTTACGTAAAAAATACTCTTTAGCATCAATATCAAATAGTTTATAAAACAATGTATTCTTTTCTCTATAATCTAAACTTATTGAATAAATAATTATTATTGAAAAAAATAACATTCCAAACTGTGTAAATACAGTATAAACACTAAAGAAAAACTGATTTAAAGTTACATCTTCAATTTTATCAATACTAACTAAGAGAATATATCCTAATATAAATGCTAACATTACAGTTGAAATACAGAACAGAAACACCTTATTATTTATAGTACGCTTAATTTCCATTTTAAACACCTCCCTTTACATATGCAGAGATTATGTTATCTTTAGAATCAAATTCTTGAATCTTTCTATCATTAAATAAATAATACTTTCCTGGCATATATTCAACATCTGATAAATTATGAGTTATATTTATACAAGTAACATCATTATCTTTAACAAAATCATTCAAAAAACTATACACTTCTAGACAACTTTTTTTATCTAATGCAGATGTAAATTCATCTAATATTATTACCTTTGGTAACGGCATTAAAAAGCATAATAGCTTAATTTTTTGTTTTTGTCCATCACTCATCTTCTTAATTTTTATCTCTTTAGATATACTATCAAGTTTTAATAATTTATAAAAATAATCTATTCTTTTTTTATCAAACTTCTTTTCTAATATTTTTATTATATCTGGCAATTTAAAATCTAATGGAACATTACTATAACTACTAATTACTATAGGCGAATCTTCTATATCTTCTACTATTCCTGTATATGGAATCATACCAACCATAGATTTAGCAAAACATGATTTTCCAACCCCATTACTTCCTAACAAATGATTCATTACTTTATTCTCAAAAGAAATACTTAAATTATCTAAAAGTATTTTATTGCCAACTTTTAAAGAATAATTTCTAAGCCTCATATTATCATCCCTTTCCCCATAACTTATTATAAAATATCTATTATTAATTTCACAAAATAAATAGCTGATAATATAATATTTCCATACCCTATCATCTCTATAAATTTAGAGTTATATATCTTGTCCTTTTTTTCATTATACATAAACATTGCTAACATAACCTTATATCCATCTGAATTTAAAACTGGAACAACATTCATGATTATTCCTAATACAAAAAATTGACTTACAGCCAAAATCATATTTAGTTTAAAAATATATGTAAATATCAATATTCCACCATTAACTATCACATTTGCAAATATTCCAGCTGAATGAACAATTACTTTTTCTTCTCTTGATAACATATAAACATCATTCATTCTTACATATATTGATGGAAATATATAATTCATCTTCATTCCAACCTTATCTACCTTTTTTCCAAACACTTTTAACGCTATTATATGAGCTCCTTCATGTGCTATTACATTTATTAATGTATAAGCAAAAGATATTCCAATAAAGAGTAATTTATTATTAATACTAAAAGTAGGACATATGAATAAAAACATTAAATTTACTATAAGTAACGATAGCAATACTAGTAAATAAACTATAAAGAAAGTCTTGCTAACTCTAGATAAATATTTTTTCCATTTAATATTTTTAAAAAGCTCCGAATATTCAGCCTCGTAATACTTATTTAAAGTTTTATCCTTAACAGCTATTACATTATCACTTTTTAACATTTCATATTTATCGTCTTCAAACTTTTGATAATACATTTTGATAATACTCTTTCATATCTTCATATAATAAATTCATTACATAATCATCTTTAAATAAATCTGCACACAATTCACATGATGATATATATTTATCTTTAAATTTATTATACCCCTTTTCCCTGCATTTCCCAACAAACCATTCAGGACCCTCTTTTTTTATGATATATATTAAAAGATTAGAATGAAATTTCTTATTTAATGCTTCTAAACTATACTCTCTAATTGATCCTAAACGTAATTTAGTATCAAATACCAAAGGAGAACAGCAAGGATATACATATCCATCATGATGAATTACCATCCCAGATGATGGTTCAGAGCACTTCTTAGGCTTATTTATATCTAAACTATAATAAAAAGTAGATTTATCTAATTCTTTAGCCGCATTGCCTACAGGTGCAGCTGAGAATCTGGTAACTGCAACACCTAACAAGCTATCATTTAGCTTTTCTAATACTTTATTACCTGTATTTACTTTAGTTACAGTAGTATTTATTGCAACTCTAATAGGAAATTGCACACATGCTGTTAGTATATTTTTTATATTATCAATAGGTATATATTCATTATGAAATTCATCACAACTAATAGTTAAAATTCGTAATCCTAATTTACATAACTTTTTAATTTTCTTAAATGCAACTTCATAAGAAGTTCCCCAAAATCCATTTGTTATACAAGTTACAGTTTTACCACTATCTGAAATAGCTTTAATAACCTTAAAAAGCAACTCTTCGTATAAAAAAGGCTCACCTCCAGTTATGGCTATTTCATTTATTTCATCATTATTAATTCCATAATTTACAGCATTCCATATTTCTTCTTCTTTCAACTCATCTGTTCGGTTAGGAGCACAAGAAAAACAACAATGTTTACATTCTGCCGTACATTTGCTTGTTATATTTATAGTTAAATTTTTCACCCAAAACCCTACCTCTCTAAAATGTTTATATAGTGACCATTTATACTTATTTAACTGCTAATTAATTAGCTGATCCAGCTATCCATCCTGATGATGCTGATTTTATAAAATACCATAAATCATCTAAATTTTCTAGTTCCTTAAAACTATCGCTTATGTTCTCTACTTCAAATTGATTACTTAAAATATCTTTTTTGTTTCTTCATTTCTCTTCATAACAATCACCTATCCCCTTATTGTTTTGTATAAACGGTCACACTTAAATAATACCACTTTTGTAACTTTATGTTAATTTTTTCAAGCAATTCTTTCTTTTGTATTTTTATTGATTTGTTATTATTTTTCTCTAAAACAAGAATAAAAAAATAATTATCCACTCACATCTTATCCACATTCAACTAACTTATTAACTAACTTAGTTAATAAGTTAGTTAGTATAAATAAAAGGGGCTCTGAAGCCCCTTTTTATCAATAGAATATTATAATTAAATTTTACTTTTATTTTAATCGTTCTTTTAATTCACTATCTGCATATGAATTTTTAACATAAGCAATACCTTTTAATCTTGCCTTTTCATATACCTCAAGAAATTCTCTTCTTCTTTCCTTAGGTACAAAATCAACTATTGCTTGTGCATTCAAATAAGATGAAGTTGCACTCATAATCGCACCTTTTGCTGAGATTGCTGCCAAGCGCTCTACTTGTGGTTTTAATATTGATCTTAGTCTTTCTTCAATAATTTCAGCCACTAAATTGATATTATCATTAGATACTTGTATTTGTAAACCCTTATCACAAAGTTCCCTTACTGCTTCCGAGAAATTATATCCCTTAATTTCTGCAAATCTATTTATATCTTCTATCTGTTTACTTGTAAACCTCACCTGCTTTTGTAACGAAATAGCCAATTATAACACTCTCCCATCTTTGATATTTACTATTCTTTTATTTATTTTATCAATTAACTGTAACTCAATTACAATATCTTTTTTGCTATTTATAACACATCTATTAAATAAGTATTTTCAAGGCTTTGCCTTGAAGTTGTAGTTCAAACGTAGTGCTATCTTATCCTGACCCTTTTATGAAAGGGGAAAACTTAATACTTTAATTTAATCTACATTATATGCTCCATTTAAAACTCTACATACAGTTGCCCTGCTCCATCCAGATTCCTTTTCTATTTTGCTATAGCTAATCCCTTCCTTAGCCTTTAATGTCCCTTTTTATCAAAATAAAAACGGCTTAACCCTTACGGTTAAGCCGTTTCTTATTCCTATATGGTACCCCCAGTAGGAATCGAACCTACATCTATCCCTTAGGAGGGGATTGTTCTATCCATTTAACTATAAGGGCATATTTAATTATCTCATATATAAAATTTTATTATACTTAATTTCAGATGTCAACTTTTCATCTAGAATAATCTAGAATCGAGTAGGAGGTAATCAATTATTTTGATTACCGACCTCTCACACCACCGTACGTGCCGTT
>NZ_FPBY01000224.1 GCF_900116755.1 Clostridium sp. DSM 8431 | reverse complement strand
TTTAAAGCACTTTCATCTGCATTAATCTACTAAGTTGACGACATTGCGCGTACATCTAAGTTGCTCCTCCTTTTGCAAGCTTGATTTTATAAACTAAAAATACTATACCATATTATGAAGTAAAAAACCAGGGATTTTCAAACTTTTATTATACCATTTTTTTCAGATAGTATCCATATTTATATATCCCCTTTGCAGAACATACGTTTGTATACATTATATAATACCCAACATAAAAAAATATATACTTATAATTTTCACATTAAGTAATAATATTCCTAACCCATTTAGTTATATATAGCAGTTTCCTTATTACTAGGTTCAGAAAATATATTTTCTGCTTTAATATCCTTAAGCTCTTCTTTAACCTTCTTATGATACTCCTTATTAGTAACTACATAAAGGTTATCTTTGCTTATTAATGGAGTCACTCTATCTACGGTATTAACTAAAAAACTTTTCCCATTTATAACTTTTAGGAACTGTTTAGGTTCATCTGCTCTTGAAAGAGGATACAAACGGCTACCCCTTCCTCCTGCTAAAATCAAACCATATATCACTATTTCCAACTCCATTTAAATGTTTTCCATTCATTATATGTAAGGCTTCTATTTTGTGTGCTATTTGCTATGTTCCATATTAAGATAATTCTAGAAATAGTGTATATGTGAATATACTATATTGGCTTCAGTAATTAATTCAATATTATTCTATATCCTCTCTTATTTAGTCATCTTAACTTATAATGCTTTTTATTTTTTTCTTATTTATAATGTATTTTAATCTTTATTTTATCTTTTTCTATATTTTTACTTATGCATATATATCCGCAATACGTTTTTACGTTTTTCTACTTTTTTTATGCTAAAAATTTTGTTAAAGCGTTTCATTTGTTATGCGATATATATATAACAGGGATAAAATTTTTTTAGAAAACGTAGTAAACTATGAGGTGAAAATTTAATGAAGAAAAAACAATTAACAATTTTGTTAGCTAGTACTATATTAGTTTCTAATGTATTATTAACTAACACTTATGCTAATGCAACGGAACAAACAAAAATAGAAATAATGCAAGACGCAGAAATTAAATCCACTAATCCTACAGTAGAAAATAGAACTTATACTTTTGATAGATCGGAACCTAAAGATATAGTTATAACAGGTGTTAACTTTGATAACACAACTTTAACATCTTTTGCTGTTAGCGGAAAACCATGCGATAAAAAATATATTACATGTACAAATGATACAATAACAATTTCAAAAGATTTCTTATCAACATTAACAGATTTCAAAGATGATACATATCAAGGTACTTTACTTGAATTTACAAACACTACTAATGCCAATGATTTTACTCAATTAGTTGGATATGTAACAATTAAATTTATCTATAGTTCTAATACTATCGTGCCATCAACTAATGATGATAATACTGTAGTTAAACATAATCCAACTATTGGTGCTAACCAAGTTTTAGACTATGACTTAAGTGAACCTAAAGATGTAGTTGTAAGGGATGTAGATTTTGATGATACTGATTTATCATATGTTATGATAAATGGTACTACTATAAGACAAGAAGGTTTTACAGTAGATAAAACTAATAAAACAATAACTATCTTAGCAAGTTCATTAAAAACTATTAGCCTTGCTCAGGGTGTTTATGATATATCATTTAAATTTACTGATTCAGATTTATTACTTAGTGAAGCTAATTTAAGAGTTATTAATTCTGTACCAGAAATAGTTCCTCCAACTAATGGAGACACTGATAATAATGGTACTACTGGTAGCGAAGGAAATACTACTCCTGAAAACACAAAACCATAAAAACGTAATCCTCAAGTAAATTGTCCAACTTTAAATTATTATTTAGATACTAAACCTAGTTTAACTATTGATAATGTAGATTTTGATAATACAAACCTTAGTTTAATTATTATAAATGGTGAAACAATATATGCAGAGCAACTTGAATTAACTGATAGTACAATAACTATTCCAAAAGCTGTATTAGAAGATTTAAAACTTATTGAAGGTAATTATTATGTATCATATAAGTTCTCTGATTCTACATCATTAATTGGAGTTACTAATTTATCAGTTAAAGAATCTGCTACTATAGTTAATACTACTCCTTTAGCTCCAATTGTAATTGATAAAAACAATCTAACTGAAGTAACAATACCAAACTTCATTCCAGCTAATTCTAAGGTGGAATCTGTAGTTATAAATAATAAAGTATTAACTGTAAAATATAAAAATGCAAGAAGAGCTAGACTTTTAGCTCTTAATACAGAACCAGAACATGTTGTTTATATTGATGACAATAACAATTTAATAATACCAGCAGAAACATTAGAATATATCGGTTTTGATGAACCAAACTATGATATAACTGCTAATTTAGCTGATGGTTCTAAAATTAATAAAACTGTTACTTTAAATGTTGCAAACCCACCAAGTACTGATAATGCTACTGATACTGACAATAATGTAGATGCTAATACAACTTCTACTTCTGAAACTGATAATAATAGTGCAGCAACTTCTAATATTGTTAAACCTAATACTAACAAACCTACATCAGTAAAAACAGGTGACGCTGCAAGTGCTGGATTAATTTCATTAGCATTATCTTCAATTGCAGGTATGAGTTTCTTTAGAAAAAAGAAATAGTTCAGAAGAACAAAGTGGCTGACGCCATGCTTTTCAGCTCAGGAGGCAGCTTTGTTTTGCGGCCTACAATTATTTTTTACTTTACTAAATTATACTAATTTAATGTTTTATTAAATCAATTCTTCTCATTTCTTTATTAGTTCTTCCTCTATATTTCCACAAAGGCACATTCTCTAAAAACTTTCCAACTAGTTCTTTCACTAATTTTTTTGACTCCTTAAGTTCATCTACTTCATATTCATCTCTACATTTATTTTCAATACTATTAACCATAAATTGAACAATAACTTCAGCCTCAACTACCTGAACATCAGCTTTCATATCATTTATTATCTCAATTAAATTTTCCTTTTCTATAACAAATTCTTCTATAAATCTATCATAAAATTCTTTTATATAAGGCACCTCTTCTTCTCTTTTATTAGATGCCATGGATAATAAGTCATCCTTACTAAAAAACTTATACTCATATCTGCCCATTTTTTCTCTAATCTCTTCTATTGCTGAGAAGTTATCTATATTTTCATTAACATAACAAGATTTATCTACCCAAGAATAATATAGCCCTCCCCCTTCTTTAATAATTTTCTTTATATATGCATCAGGTTCACTTACATCATATAGTCTTAGCCTATCTATTATTTCTTGCTCTTCCATTATTCCATAAGCTTCCATAAAACCTTTTATAAGATTCATTATCTCACTATTCCTCTTAATATTTCGTCTAAAATCAAGGCTAGAAATAATATCTTTAACTATATCTTTAACTTCACCTGGCATAATAAAAGCTGTAGTCTCTTTTTCTGCAAAAGGATATACTAGTCCATAGCTTTCAAAATAAAAGAAGTCTCTAAATTCCTTACTTTTTTTTACATGTCTTATGCCTGAATTTTTTAAAAATAACCTTAACCCTTGAATTCTCTCTTCATCAAAATACATAAGTTTTTCTCTAATAAGAATTTCATAATTATTAAATATATTTTGAATAAGTTCACTCTTATTTAACTTATAATATTTCTTTAAGCCAAGACTTTTTCCTATATCATATAATTCTTCTTTACATAATGATTTAAGATGTTCTTCTAAAGAATCAGTTTTTATCCCCTTTTGAAATTTTTTGCCAAGCATATTTATTTCCTTAATAATGTTACTCTGCAGCTCTTCTGCTTCTTTTCTCATTGTGCTCTTTTCTATTAATGAACTAAATATTTGCTTTAACTCTCCAAGAGCATCAAATATCTCTTGGTTATGAATATCACTTATCCCTTCATTCATATATAAGCCTTCATTATATAATTTAATTTCTGCTTCAAATTGTGAAATTGATAAAAACGAGTAATTACCCTGCTTACAATTATATTTTATAAGTTCAAGTACCTTATTCATTTTAAGCTCAAAAGCTGTATATAATATTTCTAAAATAACTGCTTGTTTTTTCTCCTTTAATTTCCCCTGTAGTAACTCTATAAGAAAATTTTGAGTCTCTTCTTTAGATAAGTCTCCATTTATACATAAAATCTTTAATGCTTCAATTACTACAGCCTTAGCATACTCATTAGCCTTCTTGTTATTTAAAGTTCTTAACATATTATCATAATTCCCATCATATACTGATGCAATAATTCTAGCTCCATACTCTGGTATAAGAGTATCAAATAATTCAAAAGATCTAGTTCCAGGAAGAGATAATATATCTAAAAATAATGGACATAACATTTTTTCTTTAAATTGCGACAAAATAATAACCGCATATATATGTCCAACATACCTTTCATCATTTAGATGTTTAAAAATATTAAGTTTAAAATCTTGTATATACTGAACCTCCCACGACTGAAGTCGCAGGGTTCTTGGTCGATAGCACTAATGTGCTAAGCAAACCCAAGCTATCCCCGTAGTTCCTACGGTTCTT
>NZ_FPBY01000227.1 GCF_900116755.1 Clostridium sp. DSM 8431 | reverse complement strand
AAATATTTATGATCTTCAATAAAATTATTAATTTCAGAAGATATAGATTTACGTAATGCGGAGCAAATAAAAAAGACAGCATTAGAAAATGATAATTTTCTATTTCTTGAAAATGAATTACCTAAACTGTAAGCTTCTTTAAATTCACTCGAAGTAATTAAATTGTTTGTATCTTTCAAAATTGCAGATAATAATGTTGTATTTTTCATAATATTAAACCTCGCTATAAATTTATTTCTCTATAGCGAGGCTGCAAATTTTTTCTCTATTGTCAAGCTTTTTTTTATATTTTTTATTTTATTCTTAAGTTGACGACATTGAGCGCACCTGTAGGTTCACCACAAAGAATTACTTTTGGATTATTTACTAAATCTCTTACAATTGCTATCCTTTGAGCTTCACCTCCTGAAAGTGCTGATGCCGTAAGATTTCTCTTATCATACAATCCTACTCTTTTTAAAAACGCTTCTGCTTTTTCTCTCTTAACTCTATACTTTTTATTGGAGTCTATTGCAATAATAATATTTTCTAAAGCAGTTAAGCAGCTTATTAAGTTATGATTTTGAAAAACAATTCCAATATTCTTTCTTCTGAATTTTTCTATTTCTTTTTCCTTTTTATAATTAATTATTTTATTGTTAAATACCACCTTACCACTGCTTGGCTCTGACAATAAAGCTAATGTATATAATAAATTAGATTTTCCGCCTCCTGAGGGCCCCATAATAGTTATGAAATCTCCCTCATTTATCTTTAAATTTATTCCTTTTAAAACTTTTTGCGTAGTATTTCCTTGAATAAATGATTTTTCTATACCATTTATTTCTATCACTTAAATCATCTCCTTGATTTAAGTCTATAATATGAAAAGTATTTTTTTATCAATTAAAAATAAAGAAAAGATAAAGTTTTAATATAAATTATTGCCTAAAAATAATAGCGCCAATTACTATTGACGCTATTAATAAAGAAATAACTCTATTCCAAATTATAAAATCATTCAAAACCATAATATATTCTTTAAAAAACCAAATTTTCCATACTTTAACATAATATCATTCTACACCGTATAAATTCAGCACTACAATAGCCACAATAGAAATTAAAATACCTGATACTGTAGACGACAACCATACTCCATTAAGCCCCAGAAATTTGTCATAACCACAAAAGCTACAACAGGAAATACTAAAGTTCCTAACAGGGATATAAATAGTGAAAGCATAGGCTTTTCAATTGAAGTGAAGAAGGAAAAAACAATCATGTCTATTCATCCAAACAAATAGGAGAAAGAGAAAAGCTCCATTGCCACAAGACTCATCTTTAGTAATTCCACATCTTCAGGCTTCATAAAAATAGGTGCCACATACTACCCTGCAAAGAACATAAACATCATTGAAACTAAATAGAGAACTGCACCTGCAGCCATTATTCTTTTAAGAAAAGCCTTAACCTTCCACTTTAAACCTGCTCCATAACAATGAATGATAGGAGGCTGTAAGGCATCACACATTTCAAAAATCAGCATACTAACAAAAGAGTCTACATACATCACAATAGAGAAAGCTGTCACAGCAGTAGTACCTCCATATTTAAGAAGATAAAAATTAAATACCAGTAATGTAACAGACATGGCAATATTACTGAAGAATTCAGATGAACCATTAAGAATTAAAATTCCCACCTACTTAAGGTTAAGCCTTCCTTTTGTATAATATATATCCAGTCTTTTTCCCTTAAATAGTAACAATAGAACTAATACTCATAGCAATGCAACTTGCTAATGCTGCTGCCCATACCCCTTGTTCCAAAAAAGCAATTAAAATAACATAAAGAATTATATTTAATACTTGCATTGCTACATTTATCCACATACCAGTTTTTATTTACTGCAAATACGAAGAAAATTATCAGTAGCAAAATAAACTGTCATAATGAGATTGAATATGGCATACACTCGTGTATATGTAATTCCATTGTAAACAGATTCCTCAGTGGCACCTTTTGCTAAAAGTCTTACAATAGGTTCAGCCCAAAATAGTCCAATTATACTTATGATTGTTGAGATAAAAATAATTATCTTAATAACATAAGTAAAAGTCAAAGAAGCTTCTTCTCTATCACCTTTTCCAAGAAGCATAGATACTCTAACAGAAGCCCCTGTAGCTATCATATTTGATATTGCAAATACAATCATCACCAAAGGCATAATAAGATTCACAGCAGCCAGTGCACTTTCACCAATATATCTTCCCACAAAAAATCCATCCACAATCTGATACAAAGATCCTGCTACCATGCTAATCATCGATGAATAGCACAACGGCAGAAAAGACTTGTAGGCGAAACCGTTTTAAATACTTTTGAATCCATTTCAAATCACTCCATTTCTAAAAAATTTTACATAAAAATAGTACAAGTTCAATTAAATTTATGTCTATACTAAACTTTTTCTATAAACTCGCACCAAAATCAGATACAATAGCCTGACCTGTAAATCTATATCCTTTATCTCATATAATGAAACTTCCTTATGAATTAACTGTAGAGCTTATATAGCACATTCATTTTAATAATCATAAGCTATGTAGGGATATAACAACATTTCTATATAAAAGCCCATTAAGAGCTGGAATGCAATATATATGAACCATCATTTTGAGTGTAAAAATCTATCCCCAAAAACTTAAGAAGTACATTTCTTAATTCCTTCCTCCATTAAAAAAACTTATTTTAGTCCTTAAACAAAAAGAAGATATGTATAAAAGACTTGCTAATCATTCCGACATATCTTCTTTTTCATAACATTACTATATATTATATATTAAATTTCTATTAGCTTAAATTAAGCTTCTGTAAAGAAAGATAAAACATAATTAATTCCATTCTCTCCATAAATCAATTCTCTTAATTCTTCAACTGTTTCTCTTGTAGTTGCTCCTGTATGTGCTGAGTTATTACGTAATACTCTAATCTTTTCTAGTAATTCATATATTTTTTCATAATTACTTATCATATCTTTAATATAATATTTAAGTTGCCCTATTGTCTTCTTAGGTACTAAATTTAAGCGCTTATTGATTTCAATTTCAAAACACTTACTCATAGCTACGACTATTGGTGCAAAATCTATAGTAGTATTTTTATTTGATTCATATAAGAATTCACCTGTTGCTAGAGTATTTACTGATTCTTCACTTAAAGTAGGATAGTGTAATGATAATTCTTGTAGAATTTCTTTATATTTTTTATTCCTTTTATAATTTGAATCTTCTTTCATTTTATTAATAACTACATCCATACGTTTTTCAAAAATACTCCACTGATTATCATCTTCAGTTAATTCAATATCCATCCCTTGTATTTTCATTAAATCAACCGCCCAATTACGCATTTTACACATGTTTTTAGATAAATCTGCTTTTGCTGATTTATATTCTTTCTTCATCTTAGTAATATTTTCAGCTAAAATATTATTTTTATTTTCCATATCTATGAATGCAGAAATAGTATCATCTAAATCTAAGAATTTCTCATTTGAAGGATACTTCTTTAAAGCAACTTGTGTTACTGTATATGCTGCTTCAAAATCTTTGAATGCAATATTACACTGTATAAGCTCATATAGAACTTCTATTTCTTTTTCAGTCATACCTTCTTTAGGAACAATAGAACTCATTTCAACCTCTTTTTTTCTTATTGAAAAATTAAAATCCTCATTTTCTAAAAAGAAGAAAGATTTTTTCAAGTATTCTAACGCTTCTTCTTTTCTTCTTAATCTTCTAAGTATCTTTCCATACATTAAATAACCTAGTTCATCCTCAAAAATATATAAAGACCTTCTTATGAAATCTAATGCTGTTTCATAATCTTTCTTTCCATAATAAGCTTTACCCATATTGTATAAATCAGTATTGTCAAGTTTAGTTTTGGGTTTATCTTTTAAAATATTAATAGCTTTATCAAATTCATTTGTTTCAACATAACATGATGCTAAATTTGATTTTATAGACTTTTCTATATTTTCTCCAACATTCCATAAGTAGTGTGAATTTTCAAGAACTTTTTCATAATATTCAACTGCTTTTTTAGGTTGATTTAAGAAACCTGGTATGCATAAATTACCTAAAAGATATTCATAATACGTTTCAAGTGATTTATTACTCTTATTAATAGATTTAGCTGTATTTTTAAATAGAGTGATAAGTAAAACTAGCTATTCAAATATAGGTGGACGTCCCTTAAAGTTCGTGCTTAAATAAGGATGTTCTCCTTTTATATTTATTGGATTTTCATCAGATTTTGAAAATATAAATTTAAAAAGAGCTAAATAATTTGCTAAATATTTTGTTGATACCCCTCTATAAACAGCTATAAATCTCTTTAAGTTGCTATGAAGACTATTTATTTTTTGAATATTATACTGTTTTAAGCTA
>NZ_FPBY01000228.1 GCF_900116755.1 Clostridium sp. DSM 8431 | reverse complement strand
GAAGAAAAAATTTCTTATTTGCTAATACTGCAAAAGGAGCAACTGCTAGTAGTTATTTATATAGTATTGTGGAAACTGCCAAGGCTAATAAGCTGGTTATAGAAAAGTATTTAGTTTATCTTTTTGATAACTTAATAAATATAGATACAACCGATAGCGAAAGCTTAGAGAATCTTATGCCTTGGGCTGATAAGATACCGGATGATCTAAAAATTAAAGATAAGAAATAGTAAATCCCTATAAAGATAATTGAGGTATGATGTAAATCTCAATAACTTTATAGGGATGTTTTATTACTATTTTTGAAGCAATAAAAGACGCCGAAAACTTTTACGCTTACAAGTATAAGATTATTAATCTCTAATTAAAATAAAAAGTCTAATTTTTGGATTTATACAAAAATTAGACTTTTTGTTTTTATATATAAAAATCATAAAGAGATTTATCTTCTGGAAGTATAGCATCCAAAGATTTACTACTAAATATATGTAATTCATGTAAAGCTCTTGTACATGCAGTATAAAATAAATGCTTATCTTCCATTTCAAGATAGTTTTCACCATCAGCAATTATAACTCCATCAAATTCTAACCCTTTAGCTAAGTATGAAGTTATTACATTTACACCTGTCTTAAATTCGCACTTATCAGTTGTAATTAAGTTAATGTCAGAATCAAATTCCTTTAATTTATCAAATAAATCTTCACATGCTTTTCTGTTTTTGCAGATTATAGCAATAGATTTATAATCCTTATCTTTCATATCCTTTATTGTCTTAGAAATCTGTTTTTCTAAGTTATCAGTTGTAATATGAATAGCAGGGTTGTCTCCAAGTCTAGAAACAGCTTCTATAGGTTCATGGTTGTCCAATAAAGCCTTTGAGAAGGTTGTTATATTAAAGGTTGAACGATAGCTTTTAGTTAGTACTACTGTTTTTATATCATTAAATACCTTAGTTATACCATCTCTATTCTTAACATTTGAATGTTTATCTATTCTTTGGTTTAAATCACCCATAATAGTAATAGAAGCATTAGGGAATGTCTTCTTTATAATTTCATAGAATAAAGGACTATAATCTTGAGCTTCATCAATAAGAATGTGTCTTATATTATCATAAGTCTTAAAGCCTTCAAGAGCAGCTCTTATATATACGATAGGGGTAATATCTTCGTATTTAACTTCACTTTCTCCAAGATATTTTAATGTTATATTCTTAACATCTTCTAAATCATCTTTGCTGTAGTTTTTAATATTGTTCCATAGCTGTTTATAAATATAAACATTGTTAAAGGAACTTACCATGCTGTCAACCTGTCTACTAACTTCTTCTCTGCAGTAATCATAAAAAACTTTTCTATCTTCTACATAATCAAAATACACATTATCCTTATCATTTAAGTATTTAGTTTCTAATTGAGAAAATAAACTATTCTTTATTACATCAAGTCTATTGAAGAAAGGAATATCCTTAAATCTTTCGAAGAAAGTTCTTTCGACAGCTTTTTTTCTTATAATTTCTTTTCCATCTATAACTATAGGTTTTATTGTAGTAATAAGCTTAGGAACATCTAATACAAACTTATCTAAAAGTTCCATAAATTCAGGAGTGTTTTTATATTCCATAGCCTTAGCTCTTAGTCTAAATTCTTCTTTATTTACATTATCAGAATAAATATAATCTAAGTGATCATTTTTATTTTCATAAATATAATTTTGAGGTAAAAATCTTGCAGCATAAATTTCAAAAGTAGTCTGCTGGATGTTGCTTTCACCAAGGTCAGGAAGAACGTCTGAAATATAGTCAGCAAATACTTCATTAGGACTGAAGATTAATATATTATCAGCTGTAAGTTCTTTTCTATGTTTATATAAAAGGTATGCAGATCTATGAAGGGCTATAGAAGTCTTTCCAGAACCAGCAGCACCTTGAATAAATAAGAATTTACTATCATCACTTCTTATTACATCATTTTGTTCTTTTTGTATAGAAGCTACTATGTTTTTCATCTTATCAGTAGCATTACCACTTAACATTGAATTTAAAGATTCATCACATAAACTTTCATTTGAATTATGCATAAATACAATTTCATTATTTTTTATATTATATTGTCTTGTAAATTCTATTTCACCAGAAACTCTTCTTGCTGGTGCATCAAAATATGCTGGACCTACTTCAAAATCATAAAACATATTAGAAACTGGGCTTCTCCAGTCAAATACAAATATATCAAAAGTATCTTTATCTTCAATAGTAGATAATCCAATATAAAAGCTGTCTGCCTCATCTTCACCTTCTTCTTTGAAATCTAATCTTGCGAAGTAAGGGGAGTTTAATTGTCTTTCTAAAGTTCTTATTTTATTATTTTTTTGAGAATGAATTTTTTCATTAAGTGCAACTTGACTACAGTTTTCATTAATTTCAATTTCATCTAATTCATTTCTGTTGTCCCATAAGAATTTTCTATGTTTAATAATGTCTTTGTTTTGAACTTCACTGTCAGAAACAAAAGAACTTAATAATTCATTTATCTTTTCTAATGTTTTCTTTAGATATATATTTTCATCTTTTAAATCTTTTCCATTAATCATTTTTTATCTTGCTCCTTAAAAAATAATAGACAATAAATTTTAATAGTTAAATTGAAAAGAGTCAAGGGGAAAATAGTAAATATTTATAATAAAAATAGAGTGCATCAAAGGAATTTTGACGCACTCTATTTCTTATAGATTAATCTGTTAATTCATCTACATGAACTGTAGTATAACCATTATCATTTATTGCTGATATAAGTTTTACAAGTGGAGAATCAGCACTAAAATTTGAATATAAAGTATCATTATCTATTGAATAATCAACATAACTCATTTCTATTGAAGCATGATAGAAGAAACTTTTAAGTATTCCAGGTTCATGTGAATTTAATTTATCAATTATTGGCGTAGGATCTTCGTTTTCTACAAATCCAAGGGGAGTTGGAACGAAGAAGTTATCATCAGTTTTATATATATTATTATTGTTTTTATAATCATATGGTTCATAAGCATATTTAAAATATTTCTTTATAACTTCTTGTTGAAGAGGAGTATCACTATAATGTGTACTTTCAAAGAAGTGTACAGGAATATTTAAGGCTGAAGCTGTATTAATACTATTTTCAATTAAAGTAGCAGCTTCTTCTTCTGTATTATTAATTTCAGAAGTAAAATCTGAACCAACAGCACTTCTATCATTACCACTTTGATGAGTATAACCATGAAGACCTACTTCAGCACCTTTATTTATTAAGTAATCAAGTAAGTTAACAAAGCCTACATTAGAAATATTATTAGCTTTTAATAAATCATTATCAATGCCATCAGTAGGAGCTACAAATCTAGGAATCCATGCTATATGAAACTTAATTCCTGATGAATATAAGTAATCTCCCATGCATTTTACCCTTACTTGGTTTTCAGCCTTCATATAACCCTCACCATTAGTAAAGTCTTCAAATCTAAATAATGCTACTTCTGAATCTTCATCTGTAGATTTATAATTAGAAGTATTATCAACCTCTGAATTAACTAATGTTATGTTTCTTTCATCAAAATTAAAAATTGCTGTTAAATTAAAAAGTTGTTCTATATCAGAGATACTTATATATTTTTCATTATTATAAGTAATTAATTTACCTCTTAAGTCTCCAGTTGAAGTATCTGAGGTGTAAGTATCATATGTAAGAAGTAATTCGTTATTTTTATCTATTACAGAAACAAGTTCACCTTTGTCAAAAACAGTATAATGTAAAACTTTTGCTATGTAATTTAAGGGAATATAGTAGCGCTGAGCCTTTAATATAACTGGAATATTCCTTATATTTTTGTGACTTAAAATATTAAAAGTAATATTAGAAACTTTTGAAATTGGCATTGATTCAAAAGTTAAAGTAGGATTATAAGATGGACCATAAATGGTTTCTTCAGATAGGGCCGAAGAAGAAAGCACATTTTTTTTAACTGTTACTTCTCTTTTTGCGTTTAAGAAAAATTTATAATAGCAAAAAACACCTAATAATAAAATGATTGCAAAAAAAGTACAGCGTGCTATATGTTTTTTCGTTAATATTTTCATTTATATCACCTTCTGTTATTAAATATTATAGGGTTAATCATATTTCTTAACCCTTATATATCAAGGCTTCGAAAAGCCGAGATTTCTATATCACTCAAATTTCCTGGTATCTTTTGTACCTCTTTGGATAAAACTAATTATAGATACATAAACTAATTAGTTGCACTAACGGAGGTATTAACAAATGATACAAAGACAAGAGATTTTTAACATAGTTGATTTATTTACATCACAACCAGTAATTGATTTTTATCAAACACTTTTTGATTGTGTT
>NZ_FPBY01000229.1 GCF_900116755.1 Clostridium sp. DSM 8431 | reverse complement strand
TCCTCATAGGGATAGTCTGCCCTTTTTTAGGTCATATTATTAGTAGTTATCCTAATTTTACTATTTTTAATTCTCTAATCTATATTCAATTTTTTTAAGATCAATTATGCTCATCTCTAACAACATAAGTATATTATATCTTATATTCCTTTACTTATCATTAAATACTGGCTGTATAAAACTTAAAGACCGGAATTATAAAACTAATCCGACCTTTAAATCTCTCATTTTAATTTTTACCCATAATTACTACCTAGTTGAAACTTCTACGAATGTTCTTACCCAAAACTAAACCCAAAACTATTTATGAACATTTTTCCGCTTTTTTCAATAAACATTTTTTATTTCTATATCATTTCAACTTCTATTTTGTCGAAAATCAACTACTTTTTTAACTTTTTTTAATAAAGTCAAATAAATCATTCTGCTGCTTTCGACAGTATTTCTATTTTTTTGAATTTATTTAAGTTAATTAAAAAGTTTTTTCTAAAAAGAATTGTTAGGTAATATTTACTAAAATGTATTTTTGTTTTAACATGTCAATTCGACATTATTCACTTAATAATTTTTTCATTTTATTCTGAACAAGCCATAATTTCTTTTGTTTTCTGTTAAAAGACACCATTTTGTTTTTATTATTTTTATTTAAGTCAATTTGTTTTATGTATTCAGCATCTGCAATCTTTAATGCCTCATTAATTACTTGAAGTTCGTCCTTCGCAAACATACTATATCTCCTCCATATCAATATTACTTATTTATAGTACATTTATACCATTTAAAGTTCAAGTAATGAAAAGCTAAAGAACCTCTTTAATTACTTTCAAATCATTTTTCATATCATTACTTACTTTATTTGCTATATCTCTTACTTCTTTATTATCACTTAGTTTTAAGAATTCTTCTGTAATATCTATAATTCCATTATGATGTATACTTATAAAACTTAAAAAATTATCATCAATATTTTCTGAAATCTCTACTTTCTGAAAGTCATCTATCATTTTATTTAAATTAATATCAAATACCTCTAAATATTTCTCTTCTAACTCCTCATTCTTTTCTACATTGTCTTTTAAATTTTCTATAACAGATTTTATATTATTTATATATGATGTTTCTCTTTCTATATACCCTTCAGCTACCCCTTTAACTTTATAGCAGTTAGCATGATTTACATATGCTTTAGAAAATTCTATTTCTCCTTCACTTAACATAGCAATTTCATAAAGATAATCTAAATTTAAATCTCCACTCTTAGGTATACATCTTATCATTTTAGACATATGATATATGCTACTTTTATATTCTTTTATATAATCTTCAATATCCTCTCTGCCATAAGCATTACTCCCTGAAATAAACAGCATTATCATGCTTATTATTAAAATTAAAAACCTACCTTTTCTATTCATATTTATCCTCCCAAAAAACATGATTCACAATATAGAATTTGTAATAATGATTCTTTTTATACATTTTTCTAGAATAAAGTGGCTGACGCCACTCTTTTCAGCGTAGGAAGCAGCTTTGTTTGCGGCCTACAATTATTTTTTAATGCATTTGACAACTTCCATATGATAAAGCCAGTCAAAATCAGTGTTTAACATCAAAAAAATTTTACATTTTCCTATGCATTAAAAATAGAGGCATACCTAAATTTAATTCGATATGCCTCTTCATATTTAATCTCAACTATAATTTCTTAACGAACTCAGATTTTAAGCTCATTGCTCCAAATCCATCAATTTTACAATCAATATTATGATCTCCATCTACAAGACGTATATTTTTTACTTTTGTTCCCTTCTTTAAAGCTGAAGAACTTCCCTTAACTTTAAGATCCTTTATTATTGTTACTGAATCCCCATCCTTTAAGATGTTTCCATTTGAATCTTTAACAACTAAAGTATCTTCTTCGTTGCTTCCTTGAAGTTCAGAATTCCACTCATATCCACACTCTGGGCATATAAGCATGTTTCCATCTTCATACGTATACTCTGAATTACATTTTGGGCAATTTGGTAGTTTGTCCATTAATTAATTCCTCCCTAGTTCATATTTTAACTTCTTTATACTAACATAGAGTTTTTTCTTTTACAAACCTTTATATTTCTGAACTTATCTCTACAAATGCTTCATTATATGTAACTTGTCCACCAAAATCAGAAATTCCTGACTCAATTAGTACATTTGGATTTCCATGCTTGTACCACCATCCTACATACATCATGACTAACCCATCAGCTACATTATTATCTATCTTCAGTCTTGATTTTATTTCTCCTTTAGATGATTTAATCAAAACTAACTCACCATCTTTAATGCCTCTACTAAAAGCCTCCTTTTCATTTATGTATATCTCTGACACTCCAGATTTATCCATAAAGTGTGGACTAAATAAAGCATCTTTACTATGAGTAGTAATTAACCTTAATCCTTTTTTACCTTTTGCATTTCTACCCTTAATAACATCCCTATTAAATAATATTTCAAACTTACCAGACTCAGTTAAAAACTTTTTATCCTTCCAAGCAACTCCTTCATGTATTGTATAATAGTTGCCTCTTATATAATCTAAAGAAACATTTGAATCATACTCTAATAGTGGTTTAATTACTTCTGATAAGTATTCTTTTTTATCAACATAAGGATAGTTATCCATCTTAAGTTTTTCTGCCACTTTTCTAAAGAAATAATATTCATCCATTAGTATATCTTTAGGTTCAACAGCTTTTTCTATATACGTAAGGTATGGATTTGTCATAGAACTAAATAACAAATCTTCCCCTTCAAACACTGTTGTTGTTGGAATAAATAAATCACATACTTCAGCTGTATCAGTTAAAAATTGATCAAAACATACCTTAAATTCAATCTTATTAAAGGCAGATTTAAGTCCCTTTACATCTGGAAGCTGATTTATCAAATTGTTTTTAACTATTACAGCCATTTTTATATTATTATCAATAATGTGTTTACCTATATGACTTGTAAAGAACTCTTTATTATTAGCATAACTTTCACTATTATAAGGATCTAAATTTAATACTCCTGGATAAACTTTATTAGCGTAATTAACTCCGCCTCCACTCACTCCAATCTGCCCTGTTATTGCAGCTAAAGTATCTATAAGTAAAATTGTATTTCCTCCATGTTTATATTTTTGAAGTCCATATCCTAATAATATTGTGGAATATAACTCAGTGTATTTTTCCACAAGAAAATCAATGGTTTCTAGAGTTACTCCAGCTTCTTTTGCAAGTTCATTAATATCAAATTCATCTAATAATAATTTATAATCTTCAAAGCCATTTACAAAATTATTAATATAATCTTCATCATATTTCTTTAACTCTATAATTCTCTTTCCCATAGCTAAAGCAAGTGCAATGTCTCCTCCAGCTTTAATTTGAACATAATAATCAGCTTGCGCAGCTGTTGCAGTATAAATTGGATCTATTACAATGACATAGCTTCCATTTCTTTTAGCCTTATTTATCATTTGCATTGTGTGTATTGTTGTATAAGCGGGATTTTTTCCCCATACAATTATATTTTTGCTGTTAAGCATATCTTCTAATGAATGACTTTTTACATCCCCAAAATTTCCATTCTGTGCCTTAATTCCTGCACTCCAACATGGTCCTCCCTTTTGTTTAGAACAACCTCCATAAAAATTAAAAAATATGTCTCCTATACTCTTTAATAAACTTCCGCTTCCATATTGTTCATAATAAAGTATAGATTCAGTACCTGATTCTTCTTTATATTTAGCAAGTTTTTTTGCCATTATATCAGTGGCTTCTTCAAAGGAAATTTCTCTCCACTTCCCATTTACCTTAAGAAGAGGTTTAAATTGTCTTTCAGGATGGTTATGTCTATCTAAATGCATAAACCCCTTTTTACAAATAAAGCCCTTTGTATAAGGATGTTCCTTATCTCCTTCAATCTTAATAACTTTATCATCATCAACATAAACATTAAATCTACAGCAATCAAAGCAGTCTAATGTACAACCTGAACTCAACTTCTTCATCTGTTCCCTCCATGTTTTAATCTAAAATCTAATAATTGTTATATTTAAGTATACACTAAATTATGAATTATTTAAAAAAGTCTTAATCTTATAAACTAATATTTATTAACATATCTCCCTTTATCTAAATATACTATGATAATGCATTTTTACTTGAAAAATTTTACAGTCAAGTAACCAAACAGAAGCCTAAGCTATTTTTAATGACTCAAAAATTTCTTCTATCGGCGTACCGCTTGC
>NZ_FPBY01000230.1 GCF_900116755.1 Clostridium sp. DSM 8431 | reverse complement strand
TCCTATCTCTACATATAGATTTCTCTATATGCTGACTATTTTGGCTACTAACTCATGACTAAAGTCACGAGTATGCGTAGCCATTCTAATCAAAATTGCACCTAGAAGTTTATTAGGATCTTCTAAAAGCTTATCAACAAGCTTAGCTCCCTTAATTCCTTCTTCTTTCATGTGTCTAATTCTAATTTTGCTCAAAGACATTAAAGCAGTCTCTGACATTGAGAAAAAACCTGATAACATTATAAGTATAATTAATAAGATAATTTCTCCCGTGTAACTAGAATCCAAAATTTAATCACTCCCTATATTTCCAAAATTTTAATTATAATTATACCACATTATTTTTACTTTTTATATTGTGTTTTTTATATAGTTCTTATTCAAACTTTTACCCTATCCACATCAAATTGTCACATTTAAGTATGATAATATAACTATATAACATTGAAAGGAATTAAGTATTATGAATTTTATAAAAAACAATAAACTTATTATTCTAATATGTATAGTTTCATTTTTTCTAAATTTCTATGCCATAACCAACTATGGATATGGAAATGAATATTATGCATCAGCTGTACTTAGCATGACTAAGAATTTCAAAAATTTCTTCTTCGTTTCCTTTGATCCTTCAGGCATGGTATCAGTTGATAAACCACCTCTTGGCCTATGGATTCAAGCCATATCAGTTCTTATATTTGGCTATAAAGGATGGGCTCTTTTACTTCCACAGGCTCTTTCTGGAACAATCTCATGTTTGTTGATTTATATTTTAACAAAAAAATATTTCAATAAAACTTCAGCATTAATTTCATCACTTATATTTGCTATTACTCCTATTGTAGTAGCTGTTTCAAGAAATAATACCATTGATATGCAGCTAATTTTAGTTTTGCTTATAGCCATATTATTTTTGTTCAAATCTATTGAGGAGAATAAGCTTATTTACTTAATTATTGCAGGTATTTTTATAGGGCTTGGCTTTAATATAAAAATGCTTCAAGCTTACATGGTAGTACCAGCCTTCGTACTTACTTATCTTATTTTCACAAAAGAAAAATTCTCTAAAAAATTTATAAATGGAATTATTGCCACTATTATCATGGTCACTATTTCTTTATCTTGGGCTATAGCAGTCCAGTTATATCCATCTTCTAATCGACCTTATGTTGACAGTACATCAAATAATTCTGTATTTGAATTAATTGTAGGACATAACGGTATAGAACGTATATTAGGAAGAAATAATGGAAATAGTAACTCAGCAAAAAATGAGAATTCAGAAATGGGAAGTATACCTTATAAAGAATCAAAAATATCAGAAGAATCTCTCTATAATGCACCATCAAAACAAGATTCTAAAAAGACTGCTAGAACAGGAAGTGTAAGTGATGATTATATAGGTACAGCCTCTCCATTAAGACTATGGATTCCAAGTATTTATGGACAGATTTCATGGTTATTAACAATGGTATTTGCCTCAATTATTTCCCTTACAAAAAAGCTTAAAACTAAGGCTTCAACTATGAAAGATGCTGCAATTATTTTCTGGGAAATATACTTTTTCACAATGTTTATATTCTTCAGCTTTGCAGGTTTCTATCACAGATATTATTTATCCATGATGGCACCATCAATTTCAATATTGTGTGGTATAGGTATTCTTAAAATGATTACTGATTTTAAATCTAAGTCATCTTGGAAACAATTTATTCTTCCTGTAGCTTTTATTCTAACTATGATATTAGAAATTAAGAATTTACTTCTTTATGACGACTTACCAGCAATACTTAAACCAATAATTTTTATTTCAACATTTGTATGTATAGTCTTCATGATTTTACATTACCTAAAAAAAGATATATTTAAATATAAGATAAAAATAATGTCCATAACTTTATTTATATCTTTGCTTACAGCACCATTTTACTGGGCACTTACTCCTGTAATTTATGTTCCAAGTCTTGTGAAACCAGCAGCTGGCCCTGATATCGTAGCTTCAGAAACAAAAGATACAAAAAGTGGTTCTATTTCTTTAAGTGAGGATTTTCAGCTTGAACAGTACTTGCTTAAAAATTATAAAGAAGGTAGCTTTTTAGTTGTAGCAAAACGCTCAAATGATGTGGCAAGATTTATTATAGATACGGGACTTCCTTCCTACGCTTATGGTGGATTTTTAGGGTCTGATAATTCACTTACATTAGATAAGTTAAAAGAATATGTTGAGGAAGGTAAGATAACTTATTTCCTTATTTCAGATCAAGACAAGGAAGCTTCTGAAATAACTGATTATGTAAAGGAACATGCTACATTAGTTGACATGTCTGAATATAGCACTAAATATTCTAAAGTAATGAATAATAAGAAAAGTAATAAAGAACTTTACTATTTCAATAACGCTAAATAAACTTTTATTCGGTGCTGCATTTATGCAGCACCGAATTTTTTTAAATTTTATTAAAGCTACTCATTGTTTTTCCCACAATCTTCAAAATTAACTTTGCTTCTTCTTCAGATGACTTTACACACCCTGAAAATACCCATTCTTTAAGAAGTCTCACTGTTCCATATTGAACAAAAGAAGAAACAGCCTTCTTTTCATCTAAATCAAGTTCCTCTGGAAGATGATCAATTACTATATGTTCAAACTGTGGTAGTGATACTTTTATATGGCTTACTAAATCATAATTATCTTGATCTAAAATAAGCTTTGCAAATTCAATATTCTCCTTCATATACTGCAAAATATTACTTAAACAATCATCAAATTTTATACCTTCTTTAAGACTCTTCATAACTTCCATAGAAGTACTTTCTAAATAATCATTAGCAATTTCATTAAGCACATCATATTGGCTACCATAATGATTATAAAAAGTAGTACGATTAATTCCTGCAATCTGGCAAAGCTCTTTTATAGATATCTTTTTTATATTACGATTCTTTAACATCTCTAATAAAGCCTTACTAACAGAATTCTTTGTTGCCATTACCCTTTGGCTTACACCTTTATTTTCTAACATAGATCCTCCCATTAAACTCAACACATTTAAATTATCTGTCGGTTGTAGATAGTCAACAGATGTTGATATTATTATAAAGAACTTAAACAATAAGTCAATGAAAGGGGTATAATTATTGATGAAAAAATTAATTATCAGCATGATGGTAACAGCAATGCTTCTTACTGGATGCTCATCTGAAGGAAGTGGACACTATAATACAGTTTCAGACTCAAGTACATCAATAGAAAGCACAGTAAACGAAAAAGCTGATTCTAACCATATTACAACTGGTGTTCAACAAATTATGATAGGAACTAAGTGTAATAATTACGATGAAGCTTTAAAAACATTAACTGAAATTAAAAATGCGGGGTATGAAGCAATTGAATTAAATGACTTTATGATTCATAAGTCTTCTTTAATAGTAAAATTAATGACTAAATTTTCAGGAATGTCTATAGGAAATGGTGGTAAACTTGATTGGATGCAGCTTATAGAAGAAAGTGGTTTAAAAGTTTCTAGTCTTCATAGCGACTTAGGAACTCTTGAAGATGATGCTAAAGCTATAGCTAATGAAGCCAAAAGTTTTGGTACAGATACTGTAGTTATTACTGGTATGTATAGATTTGATTACAGTAGCTTAGATGAAGTAACAAACCTTGCTCATCGTCTAAATGCAGTAGGAAAAGCTCTTTCAGAAGAAGGGGTAAGACTTTTATATCATAACCACAACTGTGAATTACAAAAAGTATCTAAAGATAAAACAGCTTATGACCTTATTATTGAGGAAACTGATCCTGAATATGTTAACTTTGAATTTGATAGTTACTGGATGGCAGATGGAGGCGCTAATGTTACTGCTTTAATGGAGAAGTTAGGCAGTAGAATGAAACTATGGCATATTAATGACCGTGGGCATACTAAATCAAGCCCTTATATGACTCCAATACTTAAAGAAAATGCTACTGAACTTGGAAATGGGAATATGGATTTAGATACACTTTCAGAAATAGCTAAGAAAAATGGTGTTGAAGGTGTTATATTAGAAACTCATAAAAACTGGGTTGATAAAGATCCTATTAAGAGTTTACAAGTTAGCTATGAATATATGAAAGAACACTTTGGAGATAATAATTAGATAAGAACAATAGATATTTACAAAAAGGGGCTGTAAAAAAAGTCCTAAAAATCAAACGACCATACTAGCTCAAAAGCTTGTATGGTTGTTTTTTTCATATACTTATATTTTTTC
>NZ_FPBY01000231.1 GCF_900116755.1 Clostridium sp. DSM 8431 | reverse complement strand
ATTTTTTTATTTATAACGAGACGTTTATTAAGTGAACCCATTTTTAAAAATTAAAGATGAAAAAATATAAGTATATGAAAAAAACAACCATACAAGCTTTTGAGCTAGTATGGTCGTTTGATTTTTAGGACTTTTTTTATGTAAAATCTATAAACGTTTTAATAATCCTTCTAACATGCATGCATGCTTTGCTTCATCCTTATAAGCATTTTTTACGATTGCAGCTAGTTCACTAAGACCAGAAGCTTCAGCTTTTTCAGCTAATTCACCTAATGGTTTGCTAGCCCCTGCTTCACTTCTCATCATTTTTTCAATATCTATTTTTATGTCACCTGAAACTTTTCCAGATAGAATTGCATATTGTGCAGCATGTTCTGCTTCCTCTAATCCCATTGATTTTAAAACTTCAGCTATTTCAGGGTATCCAGTATATTGAGCTACTTTAGCCATAGCAAAATATAGTCCTGTTCCTCCACTTTCTGAATTAAAATATTTAGTTAAAATTTCTTTTAATTCTTGATTATCTTTTGCAATATCTAATGTATCTTTTATAGAAAACTTCAAATCAGACATATATATTCCTCTTTTACTTTAATAATTTTTCTATATCTTCTTCTATTTTTTCTGGTTCGTAAGTTGGTGCATATCTCTTTACTACGTTTCCTTCTTTATCAATAAGGAATTTAGTAAAGTTCCATTTTATTTCATCACCTTCAGTTGTAAATCCTCTTTCTTTAAGCATGTTATAAAGACCTTCTGAAGAGCTGTCTTCTTCTGCTTTTGGAGCTTGACTTCTTAAATATTTATATAATTCTGAAGCATTTTCTCCATTAACATCTATTTTAGCAAAAGTTTTAAATGTTGTATTATACTTAAGCTGACAGAAACTTGCTACTTCTTCATCACTTCCTGGGGCTTGATCAAAAAATTGATTACATGGGAAATCTAATATTTCAAATCCTTGATCTTTATACTTGTCATACATTTTTTGAAGACCTTCATATTGAGGAGTAAATCCACATCCTGTTGCAGTATTTACAATTAATAATACCTTTCCCTTATATTCATCTAATGAAACTTCATTTCCTTTTACTTCTTTTACTTTATAATCATATATCATATGTTTCTCTCCTTTTATAAAAATTATTTTTCTTAAGTAGTTTTATCATTTTTATAGATAGTTATTTATTTTTCCGCCTAGAACATCTTTTGGTGCAAAACCTACTGATACTTCTTGCTTTTCTCCATTTTTAAATATTCCAACTGCTGGTATGTTAGTAATGCTATATTCATCTGCTAAATTAACACATTCATCTACATCAACCTTTAAAAATTTAACCTTTCCAGCCATTTCTTCTGAAAGTTCATCAAGTACTGGTGATAACATCTTGCATGGGTTACACCATGTTGCAAAAAAGTCTACTACAACTATTCCTTCGTTTATTTCATTTTTAAATTCATTTTCATTTACTATCTTTACCATAATATTTTCCTCCGATTCTTCTTTAGTTAAAATTTATATTATTTATTTTTTCTCTTTATTTCATCTATATACGCAACTGCTGATAATGCTGCAATGTTTCCTTCACCAGCAGATTTAATGTATTGATAAGGTGTTCCAACAATATCTCCTGCTGCAAAACATCCTCTTAAATTACTTTGCATCTTTCTATCTACCTTTACGTGACTTCCATCCATCTCTAATCCTGGCACAAGCTGTCCTGGCGATACGCTATCTCTTAATATAAAGATTCCATCAGTTTCTATTTCAGAATCTTTTAAAATAAGCTTATTAGCCTTCTTATCTCCTTGTATTTCCTTTGGAACACCTCTCACAATTTCTATATTTTCATCTACTTCTACTTCTTCTTTATACATTGGCAAATAATAAACCTTAGAAGCAATTGTTCCTACAAAGTTAGCTTCATCTTCATCATGCTTATTGTAAGCAATTATTGTAACTACCTTATCCTTATAAAGAGGTGCATCACAAGTTGCACAATATCCTACACCTTTACCTAGGAATTCTTCTTCTCCTTTAAATGGTTTTCCAAAACTAACTCCAGTTGCTAATATTACTGCAGTGGCTTCATACATTTTGTCATTTACCATCAATGTATAGTAATCTCCCATAGCATAAATATTATTCACTCTTTCTTCTGTTATGCTTATATCCATCGATTCAATATGTTTCTTAAATTCATCTCTTACTTCACTTCCACTTTTTCCGTAAAAACCTAAATAATTATTTACTTTTTCTGCTTTAGCAAGCTTACCACTAATTTCATTGTTTCCAAACAGGATAAAACTCTTTTTTCTTATCTTAGCATTAAGAGCTGCTGAAAGCCCTGCAGGTCCACTTCCTATTATGGCTAAGTCATATCTTTCACTCATATTTTTTCCTCCTATTTATGCTATAATACTATCACTAATATTATGCTGTATTTTTATATTTTTATATTATATTTCTTTAAATTATTTCTTTAAATTATCCTAATAATTTTTCTACATCTTTTCTTATCTTTTTAGGGTTTGTAGCTGGTGCAAATCTATCTACAACATTTCCTTCTTTATCAATAAGGAATTTAGTAAAGTTCCATTTTATTTCACTACCTAATATTCCTTTTGCATTAGATTTAAGGAATTTGTAAATTAGATGAGCATTTTCCTCATTAACATCTATCTTTTCAAACATTGTAAATGATACTCCGTAATTTCTAAGACAGAATTCACTTATTTCTTTATTTGAAGCTGGATCTTGATTTGCAAATTGATTACAAGGGAATCCTAATATTTCAAAACCTTTATCTTTATAATCTTTATACATTTCTTCAAGTTCCTTTAATTGAGGAGTTAATCCACATTTACTTGCTGTATTTACTATAAGTAGTACCTTTCCTTTGTAGTCTGACATACTAATTTCTGTTCCATTAATCTTTTTTGCTGTAAAATCATAAAAATTCATATAAAATCCTCCTAAATAGTTTCATTTTCTTTAGTTTATCCAAATTTAATTTAATTCAATCAATTATGATAAAAATAAATATTTATCTAATGTAAACACTATATTTATTATGACAGAAATGCAATTCATATTACAGAAAGGAACTGCTATTTTCTGTCTTGTTAAAACCTCTTTAACATCTTATCTAAATAATATTTAAATTGAATTGCTTCCTCTTCACTCATACCTGATGCACAAGCTATGTTTCTAGGAATCTCTAGAACTTCATCCTTAAGAGCCTTACCCTTTTCAGTAAGTTCTACTATAACAACTCTATCATCTTCTTTAGATCTATACTTTTTTATTAACTCCATAGACTCTAGTTTCTTAATTACTGGTGTAAGGGTACCTGAATCTAAATGAAGCTTTTTGCCAAGTTCTTTAAATATTATCTTTTCTTCTTCCCACATAACCATCATTGTAATATACTGTGTATATGTAAGATTGAACTTATCAAGATAAGGTTTATAAAGTTTTATTATTTCTCTTGATAATGCATATAGTGGAAAGCATAGCTGATTTTCTAATTTTAATTCATCATATTTATTCATAGCTACCTCTACTAATATTTAATTTTTATTCAACTAAATTTAATTTAGCTCAATCAATATACTTTTATTATAACCATATTAATCTTATTGTCAACAATAAAATTAATAAACTTATAAAAAAATTTAAAAAAGATTTTTATAAGTTTATCTAAACATTGTAATTTACAGCTCTAACATATATTCATCTACTAAATGCAAAAGCACTGTTACTGCAAGCAAATCTGCACTTCCACCTGGACTTATATTTCTTTTTATGAACTCGTTACTTATTTTATTTATTTCTAATCTACCTTATAAAGTATTCATTCCACCTAAATCAATTATATTTTCAGCTTTATTTTTAACCTCTTCTAATGTCTCTATATCATGTCTATGAATTATAGTAGTATCATTACATACAGACATTAATCCAATTAAAGTATGTACTAATCTATCATTTAAATTCAAATGATTATTTTTTCTATATAAATCTAAAGAAAAATCAAAAACTGTTGGAATACCTTTTTCCACTTCTCCTCTAATACCTGGATTTTTATATTTTAAATCTATAATAGTGCAAAAATGCTTGAATAATTTTATAACTGAATAAAATAAAAAAACATTTATGATAAATCTCTGTTATAATTAAGTTCCTACACAAAATTCAACAAGGAGATACATAAATGTTTCAGAACACAATTATATCAAACGAACCAT
>NZ_FPBY01000273.1 GCF_900116755.1 Clostridium sp. DSM 8431 | reverse complement strand
CCCGTTACGGACTTTCACCGATTAGTGCACGCCCATGCTGGGCGCACAAATAAAAAAGATTGATATCAATTATGATACCAATCTTTTAATACTTAATTATCTTCATTAAAGTTATTTATCTTTTTATTAACAGCTTCGTTTAACACATGTTTTTCTTCTTCAGATAAATCATATCTAGATATACCTTTATCTATTGGTTTTGCATATGTAGTACTTTCTTGTCTTCCATAAATTCCTGTTAATAATATTCCATCATTATTTTCATCTAATATTGCAACTGAAAAACTTAAATCACTTCCTACATCTTCAAAAGCCTTATATCTCATTATAGCAACTTTTTGAACACATTCCTTCATATTGTTTCTAATTTCTTCGCAACGTTCTAATGCTTCATTTGACTTCTTATTTGACTCTTCTATATTATCTAATTGACTTATTATCAATTCTTCTAAATTCTTACTAGAAGTTCCTCTCATAAGCTTTCTATATCTGTTTTCTACTCTATTAATCGATTTGAATAATACAATAACTAAAATAAATAATAAAATAATTATTATTCCCATTCCACCTAATATATATGGAATATATTCATTAAGATTATTTGCTATACTTTCCAAAACTCATTTCATCCTTTCAAAAATGTTTCACGTGAAACATTACAAATTAATTATGTCTAATATTCTTTGTAAATCTTCTTCTGAATAGTATTCTATTTCGATTTTTCCTTTATTCTTTTTATTGCTTAAGTTAACTTTTGTTCCAAAGTAATCTTGTAGCCTTTCTTTTATATCTTTATAGTAAGGATTTAAATCTTTTTCAGTTTTCTTACTAACCTTTTCATCCTCACTATTTAATATATTCCTTATTATTCTTTCTATATCTCTAACTGATAACTTTTCATCAATTATTTTTTGAGATAATTCATATTGCATATCTCCATTAGATATTGCTAATAATGCTCTTCCATGTCCTTCTGAAATAACACCTTCAATTAAATATTGTTGAACTCTCTCATCTAAGTTCATTAGTCTCATACTATTAGTAATAGTAGTTCTAGATTTTCCTATTCTCTTACTTAACTCATCTTGAGTTAAATTAAAATCAGATAAAAGCTTTTTATACGCAACAGCTTCTTCAATAGGATTTAAATCTTGACGTTGAATATTTTCAATTAATGATACCTCTAATATTTGTTTTTCTGATAAATCCATTATTATAGCAGGTACTTCTTCAAGCCCTAAACTTTTTGCTGCTCTCCAACGTCTTTCTCCAGCAACAATAATATATTCATCATCTACTTTTTTTAAAATTAATGGTTGAATTATTCCATGATGCTTTATTGACTCTGCCAATTCAACAATCTTATCATTATCAAACTTTTTTCTAGGCTGATCACTATTGCTTTTTATCTTATTTAAAGGAATCATTAAGTCTTGTTCTTTCTTTTCTTCCTTTACTGGTTCCTCTGGGATAAGTGCACCTAAGCCCTTACCTAAAGCAAATTTTTTACTCATTAGAATCCCCCACTTCATTTTGTCTTTCTAAAAACTCTTTTGTGAATTTTAAATAAGATTCAGCACCCTTACACTTTTCATCATATAACATTATTGGAAGGCCAAAACTTGGTGACTCAGCTAATCTAATATTTCTTGGAATAGTGCTTTTAAACATTAAGTCCTTAAAATATTCTTTAACTTCTTTGTAAACTTCGTTACTTAAATTAGTACGATAATCATACATTGTCATTAATACTCCTTCAACTTTTAAATCCTTATTTAAAGATTTCTTTACTAGTTGAATTGTATTCATTAGCTGACCAACACCTTCTAACGCATAAAACTCACATTGTATTGGAATCAATACAGAATCACAACATGTTAGTGCATTAATTGTTATCATCCCTAAAGAAGGTGGACAATCTATAAATATATAATCATATTCTGATTCTAAACTTTTTATTTTATCTGCTAAAATTTGTTCCCTATCAGGTTTAGTAATCATTTCAACTTCTGCTCCAGCAAGTTCCATTGTTGATGGTGCAATTGATAAGTTTTGAATAAGATCACTCTTTATAATAGCTTCGTCTAAAGATACATCAGATGTTAATACATCATACATAGATAATTTAAGATTTCTTTTATCTAACCCCAACCCACTAGTCGTATTACCTTGGGGATCTATATCTAAGGTTAAAACTTTATATCCTTCCATTGCTAAATAAGAACATAAGTTAATATTTGTTGTTGTTTTTCCTACTCCACCCTTTTGATTAAATATACAAATTACCTTCATATATATAAAGCTCTAATCTTTAGAGCCAACACCCCCTTTCGCGTCTAATAATATTATATATATAAAATATTAATATTTAAAGAAATTTTACAAAAAAGAGTTCTTTTTGACTATATTATTTAAGAGAGTTCTAAAATTCACTCCCTATATAGATAAATGTACATATAGAGAGAACTTTACTTATAAAATTCTATTAAGAAATGATATATAAATACTCTAAAATTCTTATATAAGATAAATAAGGGGCTGTAAAAAAAGTCCTAAAAATCAAACGACCATACTAGCTCAAAAGCTTGTATGGTTGTTTTTTTCATATACTTATATTTTTTCA
>NZ_FPBY01000233.1 GCF_900116755.1 Clostridium sp. DSM 8431 | reverse complement strand
TTGCATACTACGATCTTGGTATGGTTCCAACAGTAAATTATTATACTGGAATTATATTTAGAGGATATGTTGAAGGTGTTGGTTCTAATGTTTTAAGTGGAGGAAGATATGATAAGCTTCTTTCAACTTTTGGGGAAGATAGACCAGCAGTTGGTTTTTCAATTAATCTTGATTCAGTATTAGATGTTATGAAGGATGAAAAAGTTAATAAATCAGAAATTTATAAGATTTATTATAATGAAGCAAATAAAGTTGAAGCCTTTAAGAAGAGCAATGAACTAAGAGCTTTAGGAAACATTGTTAAGATGCATTTTAATGAAGATATTAATGAAATCAAAATAGAAAAAGGGGACAATTAATATGAGTATAAGCATTGCATTAACAAAGGGCAGACTTGAAAAAGAGACTGTAAAACTTCTAGACAAAGCAGGTTATGGAACTGAAGAATTAAAGAATAAAGGAAGAAAGCTTGTATTTAAAGATACAAAAGAAGATATAAAGTATTTCTTAGTTAAAGCAGCAGATTCAATAACTTATGTAGAACATGGGGTTGCTGACGTTGGGGTAGTCGGTAAGGATACGTTATTAGAAGCTGATAATAACTATTATGAAGTTTTAGATCTAGGAATAGGAAAGTGTAAGTTTATATTAGCTTCACTTCCAGAAAAAGATATATTTAAAAAGATAGGGCATATAAAAATTGGTACTAAATATCCTAAAGTAGCAAGAGAATACTTTAAGAAAAAGAATATGGATGTTGAAATAATTAAGATTGAAGGTTCAGTTGAACTTGCACCAATATTGGGGTTATGTGATGCAATAGTCGATATTATGGAAACAGGAACTACTCTTAAGGAAAATGGACTTATAGTATTTGATACAATATGTGATATTAGTGCAAGAGTAATTGTTAATAAAGCAAGCTTTAAGATGAAAAGTGAAGAAATTCAAAGTCTTATAAGCAGAATTAAAGGGGCATTATAATATAGATTTTTTAAATAGCAATAAGCAATAATTGAGGTGATTTATAATATGTTGAAATTTTTTAATGCAGAAGAAAGTTTAGAAACTTTAATAAGTGAATTAGAAGCAAGAAGACAGGCTGAAGATAAGAAAGTAACAGAAGCAGTATCAGAAATATTAAAAAAGGTAAAAGAAAATGGGGATAAGGCATTATTAAATTATACTGAAAAGTTTGATAAGGTTAAGCTTGAAGCATTACAAGTAACAGAAAAAGAACTTGATGAATGCTTTGAAAAAGTTGAAGTAGAGTTTGTAGAAAACCTAAAGGAAGCTAAGGAAAACATTGAATATTATCATAAAGCACAAGTAAGTAGGGGAGTTATTTTAAATAAAGATAGAGGTGTATATTTGGGGCAAAGAGTTATACCTTTAGACTCTGTTGGTTTATATGTTCCAGGAGGTACAGCAGCTTATCCTTCATCAGTATTAATGAATGTAATTCCAGCAAAGGTGGCAGGAGTTAAAGAAATAGTTATGGTTACACCTCCAGATAAAAATGGTGGAATTAATCCATACATAGGTGTAGCTGCAAAAATAGCTGGTATTGATAAAATATATAAAGTTGGGGGAGCTCAAGCAGTAGCAGCTTTAGCTTATGGAACTGAAACAATAAAAAAGGTAGACAAAATAGTTGGGCCTGGAAATATATTTGTAGCAACAGCAAAGAGAATGGTTTTTGGAACTGTTGATATTGATATGATTGCAGGACCTAGTGAAATATTAATAGTAGCAGATGAAAAGGCAAATCCAAGATATGTGGCAGCAGATTTAATGTCACAAGCAGAACACGATAAATTAGCATCATCTATATTAATTACTACAAGCAAAGAATTATATGAAGAAGTAGAAAAGGAATTAGCTATTCAAGTAGAATCTCTAGAAAGAAAAGAGATTATAGAAAGCTCTTTAAATAATTTTGGTAAGGTAATAATTTGCGATACTATAGATGAATGTATAAACATTTCTAATATTATAGCACCAGAACACTTAGAATTAATGATAGAAGAACCTATGGAATGCTTAGGAAAAGTTAAACATGCAGGTTCAGTATTCTTAGGCTACAACACTCCAGAACCAGTAGGAGATTATTTTGGTGGTACAAATCACGTACTACCAACAAGCGGAACAGCAAGATTCTCATCAGCCCTTTCCGTAGATAGTTTTATAAAGAAATCTTCATTCTTATATTATTCAGAGCAAGCAATACAAGAAGATGGTAACAAAATAATAAATATAGCAAACAAGGAAGGACTTACTGCACATGCAAACTCAGTGAAAGTGAGGTTGAAGTAGTATGAAGTCTATAAAATCATATAAATCAAAAAGTGAGGATAATGAGTGCTTCATAAGGCTTGATAGCAATGAAAGTTATATAGATGTTGAAAGAGATAAAAAGATAATGATGAAAGGTATCTTAAATAAGGTACCTTTTAACAGATATCCTGATAATGAAAGTTGTGATTTAAGAAAATTATACGCAGATTATGTTCAAGGCATAAAAATAGATAATATTTTAGCTGGTAATGGTTCAGATGAAATGATAGGCCTTGTAATTGGAGCACTTATAAATCAAGGGAAAAAGGTATTAACATTTTCAAAAGAGTTTTCAATGTATGAATATTATACTTCCATAAATGGTGGAGAAATAGTAAGGTATGAAACAGAAGAAGATGGAAAAGTTTGTGTAGATGATTTTATTGACTTTGGTAAAAAAGAAGATGTAGATTTAATTATTTTTTCTAATCCTAATAATCCAACAGGAAATATATTATCTAATGAGGATATTGAAAAGATATTACTTGCATTTCCTGATACTTATGTTTTAGTTGATGAAGCTTATTATGAGTTTTATGGAGAAAGCATGATAGAAGATATTGGAAAATTCAACAATCTATTAGTTACAAGAACTTTATCAAAAGCATGGGGATTAGCAGCTCTTAGAGTTGGATTTTTAATTTCATGTGAGAAGAATATAGAGAAATTTAAAGAAGTTAAGGTTCCATATACAATTAGTGGAATATCAAGAACAATTGCTGAATCAGTTCTTAAGAATAAAAGAATTGTGGAAGAAAGAAGTAAGGAAATCATCTGTGAAAGAGAAAATCTATATAATGAACTTAATTTTATAGAAAAAGAAGCAGCTATGGAAATTAAGTTTTATAAATCTAATGCAAACTTTATATTTGGAAGAACTCCTTATAAAGAAGCATTATTTACAGCATTAAAAAGACGTAAAATTACAATTAGAAATTTTAAGGATGATACTTTTAGAATAACTGTAGGATCAAATCTTGAAAATAGGAGACTTATAGAAACTATTAAAGAAGTATTTATTTATGGGGGTGAAGCTTGTTTTGAATAGCAGAACAGCATCAATTGAAAGAAATACTAAAGAAACTCAAATAAAGTTATCTATTAATCTTGATGGGGAAGGAAAAGCTGATGTTTTTACTGGGGTAGGATTTTTTGATCATATGCTTACACTTTTAGCTTTTCATAGTGGAATGGATTTAGAAGTTAAGGCAAAAGGTGATTTAGAAGTATGTGACCACCATACTGTAGAAGATGTAGGGATTGCCCTTGGACAATGTTTTTTAAAGGCCTTAGGAGAAAAAAGAGGTATTAAAAGATATGGAACATTTTTTGTACCAATGGATGAAGCCTTAGCACAGGTTTCATTAGATATAAGTGGAAGAAGTTTCTTGGTATTTGACTGTACATTTAAAAGAGAAATTATAGGTAACTTTTCAACAGAAATGACTGAAGAATTTTTAAGAAGTTTTGCATTTAATGCAGGAATAACATTACATACTAAAGTTTTATATGGTGAAAATGATCATCATAAGATAGAAGCTATATTTAAAGCTCTTGGAAGAGCATTAAAGGAAGCAAAGACTGTAGATAAGGATAATATGATTCTTCCTTCTACAAAAGGAATGTTATAAAAGGGGGGACCTATAAGGTGATAGCAATAATTGATTATGGCATGGGAAATTTAAAAAGTGTTTATAATGCCTTAAAGAAGATAGGTGCTGAATGTAAGATAACATCAGATAAAGAAGAGATAAGAAATGCAGATAAACTTATACTTCCTGGAGTTGGAGCTTTTAAGGATTGTATGGACAACTTAAGAAAAGAAGGTCTTATAGAGGTAATAAGAGAAGAG
>NZ_FPBY01000237.1 GCF_900116755.1 Clostridium sp. DSM 8431 | reverse complement strand
CCAAAAGATTGTTGAATAACAATCTTTTGGACTTAATTTTCCGAAGGGCACTTTTTCAGTGCCCTCTTATTTTTACAGGTATTTTTATGCACTTTTTCAGTCTTTATATTTATTGGTATGCTTTTGAATTTATTGGATAAAGAAAAAAGTATTGAGAAAGTAACATCCTTAAACAATATAAAGGGAAATTTTTATACTACGGAGTCATCTTATGATATAGCTTATAAAAACCAAGAAGAAATAGTTTCGGAATTAAAAAAATATTCTAGTGATTTTGATTTTTGCCAATTTGTAAATCAAGCTGATGGTGAAGGTTTGAACCAGCTATATATAGATATTAATTTAAATAAACAGATTAAATTTTCTACGGATAGAGGAAGGGATTTTGATACTGAAGATTTTAATATTAATTATAATGAAGAAATTATTCCTATAATAATAAGTAAAAGACTTGAAGAAAAATATCCTTTAAATAGTGAGTTTAAAGATATAAACACATCTTTTACTAATGAAATTAATTATTTTAATGGAGGTGCCACATTTAAAGTTGTCGGTATCCTTGATGATTCTAGTTCATTCTGGTTGAATGATGAAGTATTATTAGATAAACTAAACTATTTTGATGTAATTGTATATCCAACAAACTTTAATAATATGTTAGATTTTAACCCTCCATGTTATTTTATAAACTTAAACTCAAGTATTGATAAGTATGATGAAATAAAAAGAGAGTTAGAAGCAATATACCCTAATATATCATTTAATGATTCTTCTCTTAAAGATTCTTTTGTAAAGAAATTAAATGATAAGATTATTGAATTAATCTTTATAAATGTATTTACATTAATATTATTAGTGCTATCTTTATTTGGATTTATTTCTATTATTCAATCTATCAATTTATTAAGAAAAAAAGAAATAGGAATATATTATTGTTTAGGTGCAACTACTTCTAATATCATAGCATTTGTTTTAGGAGAAATATTTATAATTAGTTTCTCAAGTATGTTTTTATGTTATTTATTGGTTGATAAGTTATCAAATTATCTTTTTATTAATTATGAAATCTTATTTAACAGTACAACCATTATTGTCTCTGGTATTGTGATTTTATGTTATATATTAATAGCTGCAATTATAGCAGTGAAGACAATATTAAAAAAAGAACCATTAGACTTGATAAGAAACTGAGGTGATTTATATTGAATAGTGTGCTTAAAAGGTGGAGAAAAAATTATATAAGGATATCCATAATAATTATAGGGATAACACTTGGAATACTTTCAATTTCAATAGGCCTCTCTTTTTTTGAAGATGGCATAAACTTTTCAAAAGAAATGTCTAGTGGAGATAGTAAAGTAAATGAAAGTTTAATTTATAGTAGAGGTAATAATGAGGATATCTCAATGGTACTTAATAACATAGCTTTGGATTTGAACAAAAATTATCAGGTATCTATAGGATCAATTACATATCCCATGGATAGGAACGTTCCATTATCAGATTGCCCGTCAATTGTTCCTGTTATATATAGTAAAACCATAAAATGGAAACCTAATTTAATATATGGACGTTATATGTCAATGGAGGAGTCATTAACAGATAAAAAGGTAGCTGTAATTGGTTATGAAGTATATAAGTATTTTTTCAAAGACCAAGAATTTAGTTCTGATATGAAGTTAGATATATATGGGGTAGAATATAGTATTTTAGGGGTAGTAGGTAGAACAAAGAGATATACACCTCAAAATTTTCAAATAGAAATTCCTTATAAAAATTATTTTTCTTTTTATGAAGAGGAACCAGATTTAGACAATATACCTATAACAGTAAGGGGAGAAAATGATTTGGATTTGGAATATTTAAAAGAGAATAATTTAAGGTTGATAAGTAAACCAGTATATGAAAATGATATAAAGATTCCATTAAAATTAGTAATGTTAATTGGTGGATTAATATTGATTGTTACAATTATAAATGAAAGTAATTTATTTTCTTTTTGGCTATTGAGTATAAGAAAAGAAATTGCTATAAAAAAGGCTCTAGGAGCAACAAACATGATGATTATATTTGATATATTTAAAGAGATTTTAACTTTAAGCGTAGTATCAATTATATTAGCGTTGATATTTCAGTATATTATCTGTCAAAAGCTAAGTGTAATGTTATCTCAATACGAATTGAATATTACATTTATGAATTTATTAATTTCAATAGTATTAGCTATAACTATATCAATATTTTCATCAATAATTCCATACAAGATAATATTTTCAACAAATCCATGTGATGAGTTAAAAAAGTAATTTGGAAAGGATATAAAATGAATAATATTATAAAGATACAAGGGTTAAAAAAAGACTATAGTATAGATAAAAATAAAGTAAATGTTTTAAAGTCAGTTGACCTAAATATTTCACAAGGTGAAATGGTTGCTATAATGGGTACATCAGGGTCTGGAAAATCAACATTGTTAAATATTCTTGCATGTATTGATAAGGCTGAGTCAGGAATGTATTTATTAAATAATGTAGATATTTTTAAGTGTAAAAGTAAAGAGTTAGCTAAGATAAGAAGTACAAAAATAGGTATAGTATTTCAAGACTTTAATCTTATTTCAGATTATACAGTGTTTGATAATATAAAACTTGCATTATCATATAAAGCTCATCATAGTAAGGAGAAAATTAATTTTAAAGAGACTATATTTAAGTATCTTAAAATGGTTGGGTTAGAAGATAAATATAATAAATATCCATCTCAATTATCTGGTGGTGAACAGCAAAGAGTTGCTATTGCTAGAACTTTAGCAACTGATCCTTTAGTTATATTGGCAGATGAACCTACAGGAGCATTAGATAAAAAGAATACAATAGAAATTTTAAATTTATTTAAGAAAATAAATTCTACTGGAAAGACAATAGTATTAGTTACTCATGATGAAACTGTAGCATCTTATTGCGATAGAACACTAATTATGGAGGATGGAAACCTTGAAGGTATCTAATAAAGTTATAAAAGAGAATATTAAGTTTATTATAGTTTTAGTAATTTTATTTTTAGTAGGAAACTTAATGAGTTTAATTATTATAAATAAAAATTCTAAGCCGATGGATTTTGAAAGTGATACAGGTATTAGTGGTTTAGGGTTATTTATTTCTGATAAAACTAATAATATACATAATTCAATTATTGATTATAAGCGTATGGCAGATTATAACTATAAGTTTATGAATAGAACAGGAAATGATTTAGAGTGTTCTTTAAGTGTATTTATAGATGGAAAACAAATATCTATATTAAATATAGAGACTGCTCAAGTAGACAATAGTTTCAAGTTCTTTATTGAAGACAATGAAGATTTAGATTTACCTATAAGTTTAATTGTGGAAAATTTACAAGAAGGAGCATATAGTGTTGATTTTAGTATTGTTTCTAATTATGATGAGTATGCGATTGATAATGATGCTGATGTTTGGATGACATCAACATATAATTATACAGCAGCAATAGATAATGGTGGAAGTGTTTTCCATAATTCGGAAGTAGCAAATATGATGTCTGTTAAAGAAGAAATAGGTGAAGAGCAGGATGTAAGTCAATTTGTAGCTAACTTTGATAAAGAGAAATTTATAAATTCTGAAAAGCCTTCTAATTTTATTATTTCAAAACCTGATGAAATCATAGAGGTACCTTTAGTAATTGGAGGAAGTGATACAAGCAATGTATTGATATATGCTACATTAGATAATAAACAAATTAAGCTTAATGATTTAGATAATGTTGTATACAAACTTTCTGAAGGCAATGTGGCAGAGGTAGGTGTAAAATTAAAGTCACCATCTCAACCAGGTAAATATGAATTGTTATTTTATTCAGTTAATAACCTTATAAATACTCAGATTAGTGAATGTGAACAATTGAAGCTTTCAACATCGCACAGGATAACATTAATAGTTGAATAAGTAAAATTTGTTTTTATAAAGGATATGTTAAATGATTTTTTGACATATCCTTTTATGTGCACCCAGCATGGGCGTGCACTCAATGTCGTCAACTTAGCAATAAGAGACTTAAAAAAGAAACCTTAGATTAAATTTTTTTCAATAGCTATTTAAA
>NZ_FPBY01000275.1 GCF_900116755.1 Clostridium sp. DSM 8431 | reverse complement strand
TAATATTTTATAAAGTTTTCTAAACTTTTGTCATCTGTTATTCAACCCCCATAAAAAAATCTCTATTCCTTTAATAATTTAGTAGCTTTTACTTTATAAGCTAATATTGAAACTATTCCTTTTAAAACACTTGATAAACATATACTTAACCAAACACCAAAAATACCAAATGGTTTAATAAATAATAATGACATTGGAATTCTAAGAGCTGTAAACACTATACTTATAACAGCTGGAATATTTGGTTTTCCTATACCTGTAAACATACCATTAGATATCATTTCCATAGCGCTAAAAATTTCAGAATAAGCTACAACTTTAAGATATGAACACGCAATCTCTACAGTATTTTCATCTGTTACGAATAGTTTTACTATTGGTCTATTTAATGTTAAAAATGCTATTGCCATTAATAATGCATAAACTATACCAATCCCTAATGAAGCTTTATATCCTTCATGTATTCTATCAAACTTCTTAGCTCCAAAGTTTTGTCCTGTAAAGCTTGCTATTGCTGAATTAAATCCACCAATAACCATAAAGGATGCTGATTCAATTTGAGCTCCTATTTTTTGTGCTGCTATAGCATCTGATCCAAATACAGCTACTATCTTGCCCATAAATATTCCTATTAGATTAAATAGAAATCTTTGAAGGGCTGTTGGTGCTCCAAGCTTTGTAATTTCTATCATCTTATCACCATTAATTCCATTACTACGTCTAAAAAGAAGTATACTTCCAGAACTTATCAAGAACATAGCAAACATAACAATATTAGCAACAAGAGTACTAAGGGCAGCTCCTAAAACTCTTAAATTAAAGGTATAAATAAATAAAGGGTCTAAGACCATATTAAGTATAACCCCTACTAAATTAATTCTAAAAGCTATTTTATTATTCCCAAAGCTTCCTAGTATTCGAGTATACATAAAATTAAAAAATGAAAAGAATAATATTGGTGCATTTAGTGCAAGATAACGATATGAATCAATCTCTACATCATAATTATTAATATCAAGGAAACCAATAAACATTTTTCCACACAGTACAAGTATCATTCCAAAAATTAATCCCATAATAGTAGTCATTATAATACCTGCATTTATATATTCTTCTGCTTCCTTATTATCTTTTCTTCCTAAGGCATGTGATACCTTTATTCCAACTCCAGTTACAATAAATGAATCTATAGCATTTCCTAAGCTAATATAAAGGCTTGATGAACCTATACTAGCAACAGCATTACTCCCAAGCCTTCCAACCCACATCATATCTATTAAATTATATGTGAACTGTAAAAAAGAACTTCCTACAATAGGGAGTGCTAGAATAGTTATTACTTTAAGTATTTTCCCTTCTGTTAAATCTACTTTTTCCATAATTTCTCCATAAATATTACTTTTTTATTTATTGTATCATATATTTATATTAAAATTCATGAGGATAATTTTACAAAGTTGTTGTATTTTATAAAATTATCGTATTAAAAAGAAATGTAAACCATAAAAGAAGCAAAAAACATCCCTATAAAGACTCAAATATTATCTTTATAGGAATTAAAATTCCTTATTTTTTCTTTCTTGATATAAATGACTAAGTTCTGTAAAATTCCAAACAACACTTATATCTGATACCTTATTATTATTCAACTATCAAATTCTTAGGAGTAATCTTTCTAACCTTTCCTGAAATAACCCAGGAAGCAACTATTGTAAATAAAGTGATTGCTACAATAGGCACTAATATAATCTTCAAATTATATTCAGTAACATACTCCGTTACCCCAACATATTTAAAGAATACATACATTAATTTATCATTGAAAAGAACATTTAAAATAATCCCTAAAACACTTCCTATTAAAGCTATTATAAAAAACTCTATAGATAACTGATTCTGTATATCATTATCTGTACATCCTTGAGATTTTAAAATTCCAATATCACTTCTCATCTTCATTATATTCTTACTACATACAAGTACTACAATTATTCCAACTATTATAACAGAAAGAATAAATATAACTTGAGTAACTAGATGAACATCCTTTACTATATCAAAGTCTTCTTTTGCCGTTTTATAATCATTTTCAAAACTTAATTCATAATTGTCTTTTCCATATATAGATTCTAAATCCTCTATTATCTCCTCTGTCTTTTCAGGATCAGTTAATCTAAATTCCTTAACTGTTAAATTAAACTCTGAATTAAGTCTACTTATTCCCGACTCAAGCATTGTTATATTTCTTCCAACATCGTTTATTGCCTGCTTTATACCTACTATCATATAATCCTTTTTATTTCCTTTAGCATCTTCTACTGTAATCATATCTCCAATACTTTTGTCCAATTCTTCAGCCATTATAGGAGTTGTCATAACTTCATTATCATATTTAGGAACTCTTCCTTCTTTTGCCTTGCCTAAAATATTATCATTATTATCTGTAACTATTATCACAATATTATTGTCATCAACAGTTTTGTAAGTGTTAGTAATCTTGAACTCTTTCTTTATATCAGTATACTTCTCTATCTCATTCTTTATATTAGGAATCTCACCTTCATTTTCAG
>NZ_FPBY01000238.1 GCF_900116755.1 Clostridium sp. DSM 8431 | reverse complement strand
TAATGCCTCATCCATTTCAGCTTCTAATGCTTCTTGTAGAACATCTCTAAACATTTCTTTTAATCCTACTAATATTTCATTAGCATTAGTAAAATGTTGCTCCTTAATATATTCTCTTAATAATTCTTTCGACACGTTTCCCATATAAAAAACTCCTTCTTGCAATAATTTGTTATTTTGATTATTGCCAAGAAGAAGCTATTTTTATTCTGTTTACACAAAATTTTTTATACGGCCTTTTAGAAGAAAAATGGCTGTAACACTATGTTAAGTGGAACAGCTCCATTTTTCCTTTAATATTTATATTTAAAATTCTCTTTCAAAAATCTCTATCTTCTCAGGATCTTCAAAATCCTTAAGAGAATTAATTCCAAGGTCCTTTAAAACTTTATCCATAGTCTCACTATGAGTAGGGACTTTAATAAGAGCACCAGAAGCACAGTCTTCAAGAGACTTTTTACCCATTTCAGCTGAGATTACTTTCTTAGGGCCACCAACGCAGCCACCAACACATCCCATACCTTCAATAAAGGTTGCATTAACTTTTCCTTCAAGAACATTATTTAATATTTCCTTACATTCTTTAATTCCATTTCCTTGAATAGCCTTAAAGTATTTATGTTTTTCAGGATATAGTTCCTTTATAACATCAGAAATAGCCTTTGTAACACCACCTGTTCTTCCATATAAACGTCCTCCTTTTGAAGCATATTCCTTTGTTGGTATAGGAGGTAATTTTGAAGGATTTATTTCTAGAGCATTAAAGATTTCTTTAAGCTCAGCATACGTTAATACAAAGTCTACTATTCCTTGAAGATCCTTTTCTTTAGCTTCTGCTTTCTTTGCAATACATGGACCTATAAATACTACCTTTGCCTTAGGGTTTAGTTTCTTTATTATTTTTCCTGCAGCAATCATAGGAGAGACTGAAGGGGAAACATCTTCAATTAAGTCATTATAAACTTTTTTAATCATACCAATCCACATAGGGCAGCAGCAGGATGTTAAAAGAAGATCATGTTCATTTTTTACATGCTTATTAAATTCAACAGCTTCTTTTATAGAAAGCATATCAGCAGCAAAAGCTACTTCTATCATATCAGTAAAACCAATTTTCATCATGGCACATCTAAGCTGATCTAATGTTACATCTTCACCAAATTGACCTATTATTGAAGGAGCAACAGCTGCAATTACAGTATCATTTTCTTTAAGTAAGTTTGCAATAGGAATAAACTCAACTAAATCAAGTATTCTACCATTTTTACAAAAGTCAATACATATACCACAATTAGTACATAATTTGTCGTCAATTACAGTAGTGTTACTTTTTTTATCATAATATATAGCGTTAAAAGGACAAGCTTTCTCGCAAGGAAATTTAGATTTTTCATCTTGAGGACAGCCAGAATTGCAGCAGTCAATTTTATGTACTATATTTTTATTAACAGCATAATTTGAAATTGCTTTTTTTATATTATTAACATAATTATTATCAAACTCTAGCTTAACTCCACATAAAGAAGTTATTATATCAAATGTTTCTTGTGGGGAAACTTCGTGACAGGTTATTATACGGTCTAAAGTTTCTTCAAAATGATCTTCAAAATAAGACTTTACCAAGATATCAAAAAGATCAGTATATTTATTATTCATACTCAAGCCTCCAAAAATAATATATAAATTTATTATTAGATATACTTCTAAAAATATGTATATATTAGACATTTTTATTGGTATTAATATTTAAATTTAGATTTTTGTATTATGAGTTTTCGGATTATATATCTTTTAGCTTGAAAATATAGAAGAATTATCGTAATCTACGTGGAATTATTTTAAAAATAATGTTATAATTAGGATAGATATAAAAATAAGGGAGATTAATATGGGAAAATTACAAGTTCTATTTGGAAAAAAAGAAACAGATGAAGCAAAAGAAGTAGAAATAGTAAAAAATACAAACAATGAAGAATTTATAGAATGTGTAGACGCGAGAGGAAAGAGAATTCAAATGTCTTCTAGCAAATGGAAAACTGAAGTAATTCCAGCTAAGCTTAAAGCAGCTTGGAATAATGCAACAGTTCTTTATGAAGAAATAATGAATGCTGTTAATGATGGTTTTCCTGAAGAAGTAGTAAAGGCAGCTGAACATTTACAAGAGATAGATGAAGTTAAAGAACGTTCTGCAACAGCCCTAGGAATTGTTTATTTAAGATGTAATCGTATAAGTGATTCTGAAAAGGTTTTAAATGGCTATATAGCTGAGAATGGAAAGAGTTCTATTATATTAACTAACTTAGCAAAAGCTTATGATGCAGAAGGGGAAAAGGAAAAATCAGTAGAGGCCTTAGAAGAAGCTATTGAATTAAATCCAAATGAAACTAGTGCGGTAATATGGTATGGGGCATATTATCAAGAAAAAGATGGGGTAGAAGCTTCAATAAAAGCATTAGAAAATCTTGTAGAAAAGTATGATAGCTGGGTTGCTAAACTTTTACTTGCAAGAAATGATTTAGAAGCAAAGAACATAAGAAAAGTTATGAAAACTTATAGAGAAATATTAGACAATAATGAAGCAACTTCAGCTATGCTTTCTGCTATGTCTAGTGATTTGGGTAACTGTGGTTATATAAAGGAAGTTATAAAAATACTTGAACCTTCTTATGATTATAGAAAACATTCAGTTGATGTGGGATTGAATTTATTACATGCATATTATGAAGATAGAAATAATAGAAAAGGTCTTAAACTTATACAACAGCTTATGGAAGTGCCAGATCCATCTTTAAGAGATTTCCTTGTTCATATGGCTCATGAATTTGATAAATTAAGAGCTATTAAAGAATTTGAAGGGGACAAGGGAAACATTAAAATTAATATGGTCTCTTTAGATAAACCTATATGGTACTATGACCTTGAAAATCCTGATTTTCTAATTAAAAAGAAAACTAAGGCTGAAAAGATAGCTATAATTCCTTATGTTGATTTAACTAAACATACTGAAGAGCCAGAACTTTTTAAAGCAGATGGAGCTGGAACCTTAACAAGAACAGTACCACTATATTTAAGTGAACAGTTAATGTATAAATCAGAATATGATTCAAAAGTAGTTATTCCTTTTGCTGAAAAATATGGTCCTGTTGCAGTAACAGAAGAATATACAGAGGAAGCTCTTCAGGATATATGTAAAAAGGTTAAAGCAGATAAGCTTATAACTGGAAGCATAAAATTAGCTAATGAAAATAAAACTTATGTTATAACTAATTTAATTTATAATGCTGAAGATGATTCTATCCAAAAGATTATATATGATTGTGATGATAACTGCTTTGGTGAAGATTTTAATGATATGATAAATGATATAAGAGAACATTTAGGTAAGGAAATAGAAAATGATACCTTCTATAAGACTCCAGAAGATGATGATGTTCTTGTTTATTTAACTGCATTAGGTCAACAGCTTACTCAAACTTTTATTTCTCATAGATATTTAAGCAAAGAAGGCTTTGAAGGTGATAGTGAAATGTATAATTGGTATTTCAATATGGCCCTTGCAAATCCTAATGATGAAGTAGCATTAATTATGGTTGCTTCAGCTCTTGCCAAATCAAAAGAATATGGTTCTAAAATGGCTGACAGAGTTAAGAGACAGGTAATAGGCTTGTTTACAAATAGAAGTGATGAAAGCATAGCTAAAAAGCTTTTACCACTAATTTATAAATTCTATGAATTAGAAAGTGATTTTGAAAGAGAAAAAGAAAAGATTAATGAAAATTGTAAAGATAAAAAGGTTTTAAAATGGCTTGAAGGCTTAGAAGATAAAGTTTTACAAGCAAAATAGTTGTTAAAAAAGGTGCAGATAAATTAATATTTGCACCTTTTTTGTGCGCCCAGCATGGGCGTGCAGTCAATGGTCGTCAACTTAGTAGATTAATGCAGATGAAAGTGCTTTAAAACCATATTATTTTTTATAGCTATTTAAAATCCCCTTAAAAAATGGTACACTAAATAAATCCACTGGTAAAAGTGAATTTTAAA
>NZ_FPBY01000239.1 GCF_900116755.1 Clostridium sp. DSM 8431 | reverse complement strand
TTTAATAAATTAAGTATAACATAAAAAGCCCAAAAGATTGTTGAATAACAATCTTTTGGGCTTAATTTTCCAAAGGGCACTTTTTCAGTGCCCTCATTAATTTCTCTATATCTTTTTGGAAAAGTATTAATTATCCCACTTTCCATCTTTCATTTTCATGACTTTATCGCAGAAGCTTGCTACAAGTTTATCATGGGTAATAACAATTATAGTTTTATTATACTCTTTATTTAAATATCTTAATAATTCCATAATCTTGATACTATTTTCCTCATCTAATGCACCTGTTGGTTCATCTGCTAAAATGATTTCACTTTCTTGTGCAAGTGCCCTAGCAATTGCAACTCTTTGCTGTTGACCTCCTGATAATTCTCGCACATTTTTCTTTTTCAAGTCTTCAATGCCTAATTCTCTTAGATATTTAATTCCCTTTTCTACTCTTTTTTTATATGAAATACCCCTAAATTTAAGTGGTAATATTATATTTTCTAAAACATTAAGATCTTTTATTAGTGCAAAGTTTTGAAATATAAAGGAGATCTTTTCATTTCTAATTTGAGACAAACTATTTAGTTTTTTAAAATCTACTTTATTACCATCTATGTAGTATTCTCCTCTATTAGGAGTATCTATACAACCTAACATATTAAGCAATGTGCTTTTTCCACAGCCTGATGAACCCATTATAGCTATGATTTCTCCCCTATCAACCTTTAAACTTATTCCATTAACAGCTTTTACTTCATTATTATCTTTTCCATAAATTTTATATAAATCTTTTGCTTCTAACAAACTCATTCTACAAATCCCCCTATCATTTCTTTTGGAGTAAGTTTATTAATCTGATTAAATCCTAATAACATGATTGAAAAGATTAATAATAATAGTATTCCTAAAGAAAGAAACAGGTTTAAATATATATTCTCATTAATGAAAAAAACATATACACTTGCACATTTTTTTAGATAAAATATACTTCCTCCAATAATTCCAATAAATATACTTATGAAGAATTCACCTGAAAAAATCTTAAATATATTTCTTTTTGTAGTTCCAAATGAATACAAAATTCCAATTCTATCTCTATCTCTATTTATCTTATAACTTATAGTAGTAAATATTGATGCAGATGCAATTATACTAACTATAAGTATTCTACATATTTCATAATATTTTTTTGACTTTAATTCATCTAAAAACTTATCTAAATCTTCGCTAGAACTTGATATAACAATATCCTTAGAAACATCTTGAATTTCTTTATTTATCTTTGCAGCTCCTGTTTCCATATCTCCATTAAAAAATATTGTTATAGGTTCACCATTAAAGTTTTCAAAATACTTATCTTCACTTAATGGTATAACAAATGATGTATTTAATAAAAATGAGCTATCTACAGTATTTGTATAATCATATGCCAATGTATCTTTTTTAAACTCACCTATAACTTTATAGTTTATATTATTTACTTCATAAGTATCACCAATCTTAAGTTTTTTAGCTATTTCACTTCCTATAATTATAGGTATAAAATTATCATTTCTAATCCACTCTTCTTCAGAAATTTCTCCAATTATATTCTTTTTGTAATTTTCTATCATACCATAATTAAATCCAATTGGATTAGTTAACGAATTAAACTTATCCATCATGGTAAAATTTGACTGAAGATTATCTAAATTCAAACCAAAACTTTCTATAGGAATTTCCTCATAATTATCTCTTTGAACAAATCCATAAGTATAATTATTATTACTTACTACTTTAAGGCTCTCCTTTATATAACTATCATAAACATCCTTATTTTCAAAGTAATCATCATTCAAAATTACTTTATAGAACTTTATAACTTCTGAATTGTTAACAGGAATTGCTCTATTATACCTGTTCCTATATGAATTATCAAAATTAATTAAAGAAACCAAAGAAGCTGTATAAAATATCCATAGAGCTATTTCTACTGTAACTAATATAGTAACAATCCAATTTCTTCTTATATCAAAAAAAATAAATTTATTATTCATTATAATTACCTTATTTCCTTCATTATTTTAAATCTAATTACATTAAATAGAACACATATAGAAACAATTATTGATATTATAAATATAGATATAAACGTTACTATAACATTATCAACATTAACCGATGAATATTGATAGGTGAATGCTTGTCTCATAAAATCTATTGTAAACTTTGATAATATTAATCCTCCAATAATCCCTATTGTCGCTATTTTTATATACTTTATAAACACTTCTTTAAATACATCTATATTCCTAGCACCTAATACTTTCATTATAGCGACTTTTTCTTTTATCCCATCAGAAAAAAAGTATGAAAATAGGAATAGATTTATTATTCCAAGTACTACTTGATACAAACAGTTTTTAAGTTCATAAACATTTTTAAATAAATATTTTATAACCGGAATTTGTGGAATAATAGTCTCATTACTTAAAATGTTCCTATTTGATATAGCTTCATTAACCTCATTATCCTTAAAATAATGCAGAAAGCTAACTTGTGAAGGCTCACTATTTATAATACTTAAAGATTTTATTGGAATTATGCTGCTATACTTAAATACTTCTGTATCTCCTAAAATTCCAATGACTTTATAATATTCTTCGAATACTTTTATGTACTTTTCTCCATCTTTTTCTTCAATTAACCTTTCCAAACCAAGCCCTATAACTGCAACTTTTTCATTACTACTTAGTTCTTCTTCAGTTAAATATCTTCCTTTAACTATATTATTTCTCTTCATATCAATGCCTGCTGAACATGCCCATATGTCATTAATATAACTATCATTTCCTACTTCTATTTGTGTTTCAATTGGAGATAAAATAATTTTCTTATATCCAGCTTGTTGAACTTCGTTTACTACTTCTAATAAACTTGTATTTTTTTTGTATTTTAAGTTCACGTTATTTTCTTCATCTTTTTTTTCAGTTTTATCTACAATATTTATCTCTAGTAATTTATAATCTTTATTGATTTCATTTTGTTCAATTACTTTATTGTATTTAGTATATACAACACTTATAGTTAAACTGAACGCAAATGCAGAAAGTAAAAAACCTACTATTAAAAATATGTCTATTTTTGTATATTTCATAACATTTTACTCCATAAAATATTAGTAAAGCTTAAAGCTTTACTAATATTAAAATTCTATCTTAAATCTGACACCTGAATATATAACCAATCCCAAGGGTCTGCAGTATTGTGTGTTGTATGCCCACTTCCCCATGCATCTGGTAGTCTAGCTGTAGATTTAACATAAGCATTTGGATTACCTGTCACAACTCTAGAACTTCCAGAAATTGTTTGTCCACCTGCTGTTGCATATATTTTAGTTTTAACAGTCACACCATTTCCACTATCATTATGTGTATTTGCTTGACCTATATTAGGATTTCCATCATAAAGTAAATACAATGTCCCTGTAATCTGTGTATTTGTACTCTGCATATAAATAGTATCGCTAGATCCGTGTGAATATGCATATGCTATTGTTGCTGGAATCAACATAGAAATTCCCAAAATTGTTGCTATTATTCTTTTTTTTATATTATCTTCCCTTCAATATATATGTTTTTTTGTAATATTATTGCAATAATGTTTATATTATATATTTATTTTATTTTTATTTCAATAAATTAAAATCGTTATTTTTCGATTTATTACATACATATAACTACAAAATGAATTAAAAAATCCACTTTAAACTTAACATAAATAAAAAAAGCAGTTGTTTTTTTATTGACATTTCATAAAATAAAACCTTTTCTTTAGTGAAATAAGCTTCAAACTTGAATATTTTATATATTAAAATTACTTAATAAAAATAATCTATATCTACCATTACATTAATTCTACAGCATAAAAAAACAAGATTACTTAATCATTATAATTACAAAATAATGAGAGGGTTTACATCCATATCTCTACTGAATCTAATATTCCAGACTTCAGAAGTGCCAGTGGTTTATGGAACGAAAAACTTAAGATAAATCTTACTCCAGAACAATTAGTTTCTCACA
>NZ_FPBY01000241.1 GCF_900116755.1 Clostridium sp. DSM 8431 | reverse complement strand
GAGTTAATGTAACTAAAATTTATTAGTTTAATTAACTCCTTTTTGATTTTGGAATAGCGCACTAGAAAAACTTAAAGTTTTTCAGTGCCCTCAAATTAATGAGGCTGATTTGTTATTAAAAAATTTTAATAACAAATCAGCTATTATAATTAAATAACATTATAAAAGTAATTTTTATAAACTACTAATAGCTTTACCTAAAACTTTACCAATAGCCTCATGAATAACAAGATTAGCTTTATTATCAGCAGAAGTTGAACTCTTATTAATCAAGACAAGATTCTTACCTCTAAAATAATCAATAAGTCCAGCAGCAGGATAAACAACTAGAGAAGTTCCCCCTATAATTAAAGTATCAGCCACAGAAATAGCTTTTATAGCACCATTAACCACATCATCATCTAATCCTTCCTCATAAAGAACAACATCTGGTTTAACCTTTCCACCACATTTAGGGCAAGTAGGAATGCCTTTAGATTCTAAAATAAATTTCTCATCATAAAAAGCATGACAGTTCATGCAGTAATTTCTTAAAACAGATCCATGAAGGTCAAAAACATTTTTAGAGCCAGCAGCTTGATGTAAGCCATCAATATTTTGAGTAACTATAGCTTTAAGTTTGCCCATTTCTTCAAGCTTAGCTAAGGCTATATGAGCAGCATTAGGTTTAGCTTCTGGATATATAAGCTTATCTCTATAAAATTCAAAGAATTCTTCTGGATATCTCATAAACATAGTATGAGAAACTAATTGTTCAGGAGTAAGATTTATCTTAAGTTTTTCGTTCCATAAACCACTGGCACTTCTGAAGTCTGGAATATTAGATTCAGTGGAGATAGGAATGTAAACCCGCTAAATCTTTACTCTATTTTAAAAGAGAATAATTCATAATACAAAGTAAATATAAGGTCGATGGAAGTATTCCTTCTTGTAGTGCGATATAGCTTATACTATGAAAAGATTTAAGCAATTCATCTTCATTTTTTGGAGTATCAAAACCTTTATTTTTAAGCATATCTGCTTTTACTAATTTGCATAGTCTAGCGACTTCAAATTGAGGAATTGATTTTGCTTCATTTAAAATTCTATCCTTTGATGTAACATCATCAGATAATGTATTAAACGCAGTTATAAACTTATCAATATCCCTTGGGGTTGATAGTTTTATGTTATATTGTTTATTATTACACTTTAAGGTATTCCACAGTTCTGTAACACTTTTACATTCAAAGATTGATTTATCGTATTTCTTTTCAATAAAATCTTTATCTTCGTTTGATAAATAATAGAAATATACTTTTTTAATTTTAGGATTTTTAAGAATACAGTTGAAGATGTGGTTGTCATTATTGGGAGAAAGGCCAATAATACTTAGTTCATCTTCAATATTTTCAAATAAATCAAAATAATATTCTGTTGCAGGCATAAGATTGGGATTATTAATATATGTAGTAATAAAGTTATAAAAATCTAAATTTGTTTGTTTAAAAGTTTTAAGAGTATTCATAAAATTGGAATTTGATTTTGAATCCAATAGATATTTTTTTGATTCTATTATTAATTTGTGATTATTTTTTGCTGTTACATATTTTTTATTACCACTATAGTTTAATAGAGCAGTACAAAAGCAATGCTCCATACCAGGGGTTATAACTCTAGCATTGTTCATTTCTCGAATAAATCCAAGAACGTTTTTAGGATTTTCGCTATTCATCAATTCGCTAAAGTCGCCATGCAAGTGATATACATTCTTTTTAGTTAATTTTTCAATATTATTATCATAATTTAAGGTAAATATATTATCAAAGTTACACATAAATTTTTTTACGTTTTTATTTATATTATGATATATGTCTTGGACTTTTCCAGAATTAAATATACTATCAAGTATTATGCGTTCAAAGCCTTGTTTAGCTGTATTAGCAATTGATTTTAAATCGTAATTTTGTAGAAAAAATATATGAAGTAGAAAAAACCAATCTTCTAACATTATTTCATGTAATTTATTTATTTTTTGAGGATATCTTTTTTTAAAATCATTCATTGCATCAATAGTTTCTGTATCTGCTTCGTAAATGTTACAATCCCCTTTTATGATATCATTAGCAATATTAGATAAACCATTAAAGATATTAAGCAGTTCATTTCCAGTTATTGTGTGTTGAAATAAATCATCATAGAAACCTAGTTTTGCTTTAAATTTAATTCTTTTCAAGATAAAATCACTTGTATAAGCCTTACCACCAAATTGTATATTGATACCGTTTCCTAAAAGTACAGACTTCATAGTATTCCTCCATTTATTTAATTAATATTTCTAAAGTTAAAATATTAGATATATGATTTGTTTTTTAAGTAATTTATACCAGTTGGGGTTATTTTTATGTCATGAGTAAATGTAGCTAATATTCTTCCGTTACCTCTAGCAAAAGAGACATCGATAATAAGTGATTCATTTTGTAATTTTTCTAATAGAGAAGGAAATGCAGTTGAATCTATATTTAATATTTTTGGATTTATATTTTTTTCCATATCGGAAATGTCTTTTGAGTATTCATTATAGATAGCAAGTAATAGTTTATCTTTATTATTTTCAGGAGTAACTTTCTTCTTTGGGAGTAACGGTTCATTATTCGATAGTAGTGAATCACCCTTTATCCAGCCAGTACGTGGATGAGTAATAAAAGAGTTACGTAAACTTTTTTCTACTTGCTCTTGTAATTCATATTTATTATTCCAAAAGCTTGCCATTCTTCCATGTGTGGCTTTTTGAATAAAATCTTGTAGCTTTTTGAATTTTGCAGAATTATTGTCTGTTTTACTTAACGGAAGATTAATGATATCTTTGTATACAAAAGTAAGTATAGGTATATTTTTTGATAGTGCATAATCATATTCTTTTTCAGTATAACTAATTCCATTATCATCTTCTGAACCATATCTTCCCGCAATAATTAATACATAATAATCGCTCTTATCAATAATAGTTTGTATATATTCAAATTGCTCTGAATCACATGCAGGAAATAGTTCCATACCTGCTGGGAAACAATTAACATTAAGAATAGCTTTCATAACAGATTCACGTTCATCTTCTAAATCATTGAAAGTAGAACTAATAAATATTTGATATCTTTTTTCTATACTTTTCATAAAAAAACATCTCCTTTTATAACAAATTATACAATAAAATGGTATGAAAATAAATAAATAGAATTATTAAAAAGGTAGTGTGAAAAATAGAAAGGCTAATTATGTTTAAAAGCTTATAAACGTAATTAGCCTAATTTTATAAGTTATTAACAACTTCCCTTAAAACTTTTCCAATAGCCTCATGAATAACAAGATTAGCTTTATTATCAGCAGAAGTTGAACTCTTATTAATTAGAACTAGATTTTTACCTCTAAAATAATCAATAAGTCCAGCAGCAGGATAGACAACAAGTGAAGTTCCACCAATAATTAAAGTATCAGCTTGTGATATTGCTCTTATTGCACCATTAATCACATCATTATCTAATCCTTCCTCATAAAGAACAACATCTGGTTTAACCTTTCCGCCACACTTAGGGCAAGTAGGTATTCCTTTAGATTCTAAAATAAACTTTTCATCATAGAAAGCATTACAGCTCATGCAGTAATTTCTAAGAACAGAACCATGAAGTTCAAATACATTTTTAGAACCAGCAGCTTGATGTAAGCCATCAATATTTTGAGTAACTATAGCTTTAAGTTTGCCCATTTCTTCAAGTTTAGCAAGTGCTATATGTGCTGCATTAGGTTTAGCTTCTGGATATATAAGTTTATCTCTATAGAATTCAAAGAACTCTTTTGGATATCTCATAAACATGGTGTGAGAAACTAATTGTTCTGGAGTAAGATTTATCTTAAGTTTT
>NZ_FPBY01000242.1 GCF_900116755.1 Clostridium sp. DSM 8431 | reverse complement strand
AGTAGTATATGAATTTATTCATTACAAAATCAGACAGGTTGAATAAGGAATTAAACAAGCTTTATAAAGTTTTATAAGGTTTTGGCAACGGTAGAAAGAATATTAAATATAAAGATATGTAAAAAACTATTTTTGTGTAATAGCCAGAAAAATAAATTTTATATGCTTATGATGCTCGGTAATAAAAAATTTAAAAGTGGAAATATTTCAAAACAAATAGGTTCTTCAAGATTATCTTTTGCAGATGAAGAGTACATGGAAGAGTTTTTAGATATAAAACCAGGTTCAGTCAGCATTTTAGGACTAATGAACGATATTAATAATAATGTTAAGCTTCTTGTAGATAAAGATCTTCTTAAAGAGGAATATATAGGTTGCCACCCTTGCATTAATACATCAAGTTTGAAGATTAAAACAGAAGATATATTTAGTAAGTTTCTTTCTTATGTTAACCATGAAGTTACATATGTAGATGTAAAATAGTGATTTATTCAACATATTTTATTAAAAAGAGACATTTATTGTATGAAAACTTATTGCTTTTTATTTACGAAAAAGACATAATTATAATAAAAAGGTAAAAAGTGAGGTATATTTATGCAAATTACTATAAAGCCTACACGTACTTGGATTATTGGGGCAGATTTTATTTTAGCAATTATAGTAGTTGTAAATTTATGTCAAAGAAGATTTTATCTTAATATGTCTTTAGGGATAATATTAGGTGTAGCTGCAGGTGTTATATTAACAATACTTATGAAAATTAAAAAAATAGGGAAAGCAGTTCAAGTTGCTGTATCCTATTATTGGGCAACTTTAATTTTTAAGTATTTAGGGGTGCTTAAGGGAGTACAGGGAAGTAAAGAATATTATATTGTTTTAGCTGTAATAACAATTATTATTTCTGCGATACATTTTATGCAGATAGATGAAATACAGATATAAATATAAGGCGTCATAACTTAAATTATGACGCCTTATATTTATGCTAAAGCTGCTATAATCCATGGAATGCCATAAGAAATTATAGACATTATTACTGTAGCTAGTAATAATCCACAAACTATTGCAGGGAATGCTTTTTTAAATTTAATATCTAGAAGAGATGCTATTAAAGAACCAGTCCATGCGCCTGTTCCAGGTAGTGGAATACCAACGAATAAAACTAAACCTAAAAATTCATATTTTTTAATTTGATCACTTTTACTCATAGATTTCTCTTCTAATTTTTCTACAAATGGTCTGAATAATTTTGTTTTCTTAAGCCATCTAAATATTGGAGTTATAAAAAGCAGTATAAAAGGAATAGGAATAAGATTTCCAACTATACAAATACCTATTGCTTCAAATATATTTATACCAAGTAAAGATGCTGCTATTAAACCTCCTCTTAGTTCAAGTATAGGAACCATAGAAATAATAAAAACAATTACTTCTTTTGGAACAGAACCAGACAAGGTGGTTGTAAACCAATCGATTAATGAATTTGCCATAAAAAATCTCCTAATAACTTTATTATATTTTAAAAGAGTATAACATAATTTCTTTAATTCTACAAGGTAGTATAATTATAGAAAAGCCAGTAAAACTGTGGCTTAAAGGGTATAGACTACATAGAATATATTAAGATACTAATGTGTATAAAATGAGGACAATATTGTGTACAAAAAAGGAGATTTTCATATTCATTCAACTGCATCAGATGGTGAATTAAAACCAGGAGAAATTATATTTCTAGCAAAGGATAGAAAGGTAGATATATTAGCTATAACAGACCATAATACAGTATCTGGGGTAAAGCAGGCGGTAAATACGGGGGAATATATACGGGGTGAAAGTTATTCCGGGCATAGAGCTATCTACTAGATATAAAGGAAATAGAGTTCATATACTTGGATATTTTAAAGATAATATTTATGAAAACAAAGAATTTTTAGCTTGCTTGAATAAAATAAAAAAAGGTAGGTTTAAAGAATGTCAAATTGAGTATAGAGAAAAGCTTAAGTTTAAGTCTCAAGGAGGAAAATTAACCACAAAATCAGGAATAGACTTTTTACATTATTTTGGTGGCTTTGTAGTTCTTGCTCATCCAACTCTATTAAAGGAAGAAGTATTTTTAGAGTTGTTTAAGATGAATTTTGATGGTATAGAAGCAAAATATTATAGAAATAAAGATTTTGAAACTGAATACTTCATAAAGATGGCAGGAGAAAAAGGAATAATATATACTGCAGGCTCTGACTTTCATTACTTAAAAAAAGTAGATTTTAAACATGGTACCTTAGGACAGATATATTTAGAGGAAGGAGAAATTGAAAAATTTATAAGTTGTTTATATAAAAAATAGAAAAGTATTTAACATAGTAGGAAAGCTATAATATAAGTAGCTCTATTATGTTAAATACTTTTTCTTAAAAAAGAATGTCTCTTTTGATATAAATTAATATAAGAGTTATGATTGGAATTATTAAAGATATAGATAAATCAATGAAAGTTAAATTAGCAAAAGCAAAGGATAATATTACAGATAGTAAAATAGCTGAAATATATAATATAGTTCCAAGCCTTCTTGAAAATATAAAAAGAATAATTGCAATTATTATAAGCAGAGAAGCTACCGCTTCACCATATAGTTGTGGATAAGATAATGATGAAATGTTAGTAATATTTTCAATCTGTAAGAAGTTCATAGATATTTTTATGGATAATACTGATAGGGCGATTTGGAATATGAATAAGCTTATTAATCCATATCCAATTTCTTTAATCTTTGGTAACATAGAAATACACTCCTTTTATAATGATATAAATAATTATATAAAGAAAAAAATAGCTTTACAACAAAAAAGGTATATAAAGTGAGGTTTTGGAAAATGAAAAGTGGATATATAGATAGTGGTACAGCGAAGATATATTATGAAATTTATGGAGAAGGTAGAAATATAGTGTTTCTTCATGGAAATGGAGAAGATATGACCTATTTTAAACATCAAAAAGATGCCTTTAAAAATAATTATAGACTTATATTTATCGATAGTAGGGGACATGGAAAATCTTCTTTTGGAGATGAAAAGTTATCATTAGATTTAATGAGTAATGACATTATACATGTACTTAATGAACTTAAGATAGATAAATCAGATTTTTTAGGATTTAGTGATGGTGGAAATCTTGCTCTTATGATTGCTATGAAAAAGTCAGACATCTTAAATTCATTAACTGTAGTTGGGGCAAATTTAAAACCTGAAGATTTAATAATAAGTGAAAGAATTCAAATAAAAAAAGAGATTGAATTAGAGGAAGATGATAATAAAAAAGCTATTTTAAAACTTATGATAAATGAACCTAATATTGAAGATAAGGACTTAAATGAAATTTCTACAAAAACTCTAGTTGTTGCAGGGGAAAAAGATCTCATTGAGGAAGATTGTACAAAGAGGATAGCATCAAATATTAAAGATAGTAGCTTAAAGATTTTAAAAGATGCAGATCATTTTCTAATAGATACTATGCCAGATAAGTTTAATAGTATATTTGAAAAATTTTTAAATGCAATATAATTTGTTAATGCTAAAGAAACTATTTTTTTATTATATAGTTTCTTTTTTGTTCGCCCAGCATGTTTGCTGAGCCAGCAGGCTGAAAGAAGCCTGCGTCGCCGTCCCGATAGGAAGACAACTCGAATGCAAGTGCG
>NZ_FPBY01000252.1 GCF_900116755.1 Clostridium sp. DSM 8431 | reverse complement strand
AGAACATCCTTATATAAATACGAACTTTAAAGGACGTCCACCTATATTTGAATAGCTTGTTTTATTTATCACTCTATTTAGTAATTGAGCCTTGCATAAATACTAAAAGGATTATATATCTATATGATGAAAGGATACGTATTCTTATAATAACATCCTATAATTAACCAAAACTGGTTTGTAGTAGTATCAAAAGAGTATTTATTAATTATAAATTTGTGGTATTATTAAAGTAAAAAGAAATTTAAAGGATGATGATATGGATATTGAGCTGAAAAGTAAAGTTGATATTTTTAACGAAACTTATAAAGAGGTTAGAAAATCTTTTTTTCTTGATGGAAAAAAATTAAATACTATTAAGGCATTATCTTCAGTATTTGAAGGTAGTTACTTAGATAGGGATAAGATAATTGAAATTAGAAAGTATATCTATAAAGCAAAGTTAAATTTATTCGCTATTAAATATAGTAAGTTTATATCACAATTTTTATGTGAGGATAAGGACTATAAAAAATATTTTAAAACTTCAAAATATATATATGAACACCTTAGAATGGCTGGGTTTGGCAAAAATAAGATAACATTAGCAATTTCTATGCTTCTTTCAAAAAGATACAATGAAGATAAGCTAAATGATTTTCTTGAAAAAATAGCTGATCTTAAAAAAGAAATAAAATTAAGTAGAGATGACTATTATATTCTTCTACTTTTAGCTAAAGGTGATGCAAAAAAAATAAAGTGTGAATTAAATGATATAAAGAAAGCAATTCAAGCTGTTGATGGCTATGGAGATAAAGTAAGTACTCTTTTAGCCTTATCTTTATTGGTAGGGGATGAAGATATAAATACTAAGGTTGAAAATGCATTCTTTTTAATTTGTAATATAAAGGGAGAAATAGGGAAGGTCTCAGAAAATAGCTTTATATTTATTGGACTTGCTTCTTTAATAATAGAGGACTCAGAGTTATTTTCTAAAGAACTTAAGGAAGTTTATTCTTTATTAGTTAAAAGCAATAGGAGTTTTAATAAAGATAGATTGGTTCTTTTAAGTCTTTCTATACTTATAGGAAGATATATAGAAGAAGCAGAGGCAGGAGTCACTAACAGTAAAGTTGATAATAAGTATTTGAAAATAATACAAGATTATATTATTTTTTCACTATACTTCAATTAATGGAAAGAGGTAATGTTTATGACAAAAGAAACTAGTGTATATGTAGCTAAAATTGCAACTAAAATGGCAATAAGCAGCAGGGAAGAAGAAGAATTTTTAAAGAAAGAATATGCATCTTCAGAGGCAAAGGTAACTGCTGTTAATATTGGTGGAAACATAAATGATTCTATACATATAATTTTAGAAAGGGCATTAGTGGCATCTAAAAGAAATGGGCTTATAAGAGAAGAACATCTTCATGAAGGTGCTGTAATTGGAGCAACTAGAGATGCATTAATGCAAGTTTGCAACAGAGCCAATGGACAAAATGTAGGGGGAAAGGTTGGAATAGCTCGAATGGGTGAGCATATTTCAGTATGTATATTTTTAAGTATAGGACTTTTACATTTAGATGAAATTGTTATTGGTATAGGACATAGAGCATTACCTATGTAGCTTTTGTATATAAAAGTTTTCATCCTAAAATCTTTGAAATTTAAGGTTTTAGGATGTTTTTTTTATATATCTGAAAATATAAAATTTATTCATGAGTCGTTTTTTGTCATAAGTATGTAATATTAAAGAATTTACATAAGCTTTATTTTAGTGTTATAATAAAAAAGGTGAAAAAGGTATTGACTATAACTTTAAATCTAATTAATATAAATTGTAGACAGCAATAAATGATAATTATTTTGTAAACATTTATAAAAAGTGAATTCTTTTTACATAAAGAGGATAATAATAAAAATAGTTATATTTTTTTATAAGCAAATAATACATTTAAGTAATACTAAATTTGGAGGAATATACAGTGAAAATATTAGTTATTAATTGTGGAAGTTCATCATTAAAATATCAACTTATAGATATGACTAATGAAGAAGCTTTAGCTCAAGGATTAGTTGAAAGAATAGGAATAGAAGGATCTATTTTAACTCAAAAGGTTCCTGGAAAAGATAAGTATATTATAGAAGTACTAATGAAAGATCATACAGATGCAATAACTCATGTTATTAATGCATTAACAGATGAAACTCATGGTGTAATTAAGTCTATGGATGAAATATCAGCAGTAGGACACAGAATAGTTCACGGTGGAGAAAAATATGCAGATTCAGTAGTTATAGATGAAGAAGTTAAAAAGTCTATAAGAGATTGCTACGAATTAGCTCCATTACACAACCCAGCTAACATGATAGGAATAGAAGCATGTGAAAAAATAATGCCAAATGTACCAATGGTAGCAGTTTTTGATACAGCATTCCATCAAACAATGCCAAAGGAAGTATATACTTACCCATTACCATATGAATTATATGAAAAACATGGAGTAAGAAAATATGGTTTCCATGGTACTTCTCATATGTTCGTTGCTAATGAAGGTGCAAAAGCAATAAACAGAGATGTTAAAGACTTAAAGATAATCACTTGCCACTTAGGAAATGGTGCATCTATAACAGCTGTTAAAGATGGAAAATCATTAGATACTACAATGGGCTTCACTCCACTTGAAGGTATAATGATGGGAACAAGATGTGGAAGCATTGACCCTGCAGTAGGAACTTTCTTAATTAGAGAATTAGGATACACAGCTGAAGAAGTTGATACTTTATTCAACAAGAAATCAGGAATAACTGGTGTATACGGTGGAAGTTCAGACTTTAGAGATTTACAAAAAGCTGCTTTTGAAGATAATGATGAAAGAGCACTTTTAGCATTAAACATGTACAGCAACAGAATCAAAAAAGAAATCGGTGCATTAATAGCTGAAATGGGTGGAGTTGACTTAATAGTCTTCACTGCTGGAGTAGGTGAAAATGTTGCTAGAATAAGAAAGAACTCTTTATCAGGTCTTGAATTCTTAGGAATTAAGATAGATGATGAAAAGAATAACGTATTTAGCCAATTAAAAGAAATATCAGCTGACGATTCAAAAGTTAAGGTATTTATAGTTCCAACTAACGAAGAACTTGTAATAGCTAGAGACACATTAAGATTAGTAAAATAATTGTTGTATAATAAATCTATATTAACTGGTAGAAAACTTATGTCTTCTACCAGTTTTTCTTATGTTATAATATAAAATTATAATGATATTTAGGAGGAATACTTTAGTTAATGAAAATATAGATAAATATGTTTAAGAATGTCAATATGTACTCAAGAAATGATATTAATGAATAAACACATAAAT
>NZ_FPBY01000245.1 GCF_900116755.1 Clostridium sp. DSM 8431 | reverse complement strand
TTTTATTACTATTTTTGAAGCAATAAAAGACGCCAAAAACTTTTACGCTTACTTTTATATGACAGAAAAAAGGTATTTTCTGAGCTAAAAAGTATGGCGAAAGCTACTTTTTAATCATATTTACATAAATTACTATTTGTTCCTCAAAAGTGCTATAATATAAAAGTATAGTATGATAACTTTTATGGGGGTAGATCATGGGGAGAAAACAAGTAATTAAAGAAAATAAGGTTTCAGAAATTCATAGTTTCAATTTAGGAGGATATAATCAAAAAGTATTAATAGAAGGTAAGTCTAAAGACCTTCCTATAGTAATAACCTTTCATGGGGGACCTGGTTCACCGTTGCCTTTTTCAGTTGGTGCTAGAGGTATGTTTCCTGAGTTTACTGAAAAATTTATAATGGTTTATTGGGATCAGCTAGGCTGTGGAATAAATAATTATCCTCTTGATAAAAACTTTACTATAGATAAGTTTGCTACAATGGCAATTGATTTGATTAATAATATTAAGAGCTTATTTCCGAGTAATAAGTTATATGTTTTTGCAACATCCTGGGGAAGTATATTAAGTGCCAAAGTTTTAGAGCGATGTCCTAACATTGTTAATGGTGTAGTTGTAAGTGGTCAGATTATAAAGGATATTATATTTAATGATGAAGTAATTAATGCTCTATCACAGACAAAGTTATCTAAGGATAAAATAGAGGCAATAAGAAAAATCAATACTGATAATTTTACATTTAAAGATTTAGAAATGATTTCTGATTATCTTCGTAAATATACTTATGCTTATACTAATAAAAAAGGAAAACAGATATCAATAGCTAAGCTAATTCTTGGATTAATGATGAGCCCAGATTATAAGTTCAAAGACTTTAAAGCTGTTATGAAAAATGGTTATACCAATAATACTTTCATTTGGAATGGAATTTTAAATGTAGATTTATCAAGGGTTTTAAAGGAAATTGAGATTCCATATATTATTCTTCAAGGAGATACAGATATTATAGCACCAACTTCATGGGTTAAGGAATTAGTTGATAGAAGCAGTAATTCTAACTTAAAGTGTTATGTTGTTGAAAATACAGGACATATACCAGGGCAAGAACTAGTAGATAGAATTATAAAGGAATTATTAAACTTGGCATATGTTAAATAGAATAGTATTTAACTTGCATGGAGGAATAAAACATGATTGAAAAAGTATATGAAACTCAAAAAGGCAATATACATTATTGGATTTCACATGAAATAAAGAAAGATGCAGTTTCTTTGATTTTTCTCCCAGGATTAACAGCTGACCATAGATTATTTGACAAGCAGATAGAGTATTTTGAAGGTAAGTATAATGTTTTTGTGTGGGATGCCCCAGGACATGCAGCTTCTTGGCCTTTTGAATTAAATTTTAAACTTGCTGATAAAGCAAAGTGGTTAAATGAAATTATTGATAAAGAGAAATTAAATAAAATCATAATTATTGGGCAGTCTATGGGAGGATATGTTGGACAAATGTATTCACATTTGTTTCCTTGTAATCTGCAAGGATTCGTTTCAATTGATTCTGCACCCTTGCAGAGGAAGTATGTAACTAGAATTGAACTTTGGTTATTAAAGAGGATGGAACCAGTATATAGATATTATCCATGGAAATCTCTACTTAAGTCAGGTTCTAATGGTGTTGCTGTATCTGAGTATGGTAGAAAACTAATGTTAGATATGATGATGGTGTATGATGGAAGTAAGGAGAGATATGCGAGGGTGTCAGGACATGGGTTTAAGATGTTGGCAGAGGCCATGGAAGCAAATTTACTTTATGAAATAAAATGTCCTGCACTTTTAATATGCGGTGAAAAAGATCATGCAGGTTCTTGTATTAGATATAATAAGGCATGGCATAAGGACACAGGAATATCCCTTAAATGGATAAAAAATGCTGGACATAATTCTAATACAGATGAACCTGATATTATTAATGCTCTCATAGAAAAAATTGCTATTAAAGTTAAGGAGAAAGTAGAGTAGTAATATATTAAAAAGTATGGTGTCAGTTGTTTTGTTTACGTATTAAAATTTATAAAATATTCATTCATATAGTCCTTCTAGAAGAAGTTGGTTATAGTTGTTGTTTTGGGGACATATTATAATATTGTAAAATAAATTCCAGGAGGCGAATATGGAAAAGAGAGAATTTAGAAGACAAAGTTTTATAATTTCTTTTATACTAATGCTTGTTATGGTATTTTCCTCTTTTACAAGTACAGCTTTTGCAGTTGATGGAGCTGGTACAAAAGAGAATCCATTTTCTGTAGAGCAGGCAGTAAAAAATCAAAAAAACTCTGTGAAATATGTTACAGGATATATTGTTGGACAACCTACAGCAGCTAATAAGGTTTTAAAAAAAGCTAATGGTGATACTGCAATTGCTATAGCAGATAATGCTTTGGAGACTAGTACTTCAAGAATGATTTATGTTCAACTTCCAGCAAAATATAGAGATAGTTTTGGATTAAAGACTAATCCAAAGCTTATAGGAAAGAAGATTACCGTTTCAGGAAATCTTACAGCTTATTTTTCACATGCTGGTATAAAAAATACAGAGTTTTTATCTGATGCTAGTAATACTGGAACAGATGATAATGGCGATAAGGACAAAGATGATGATAAAGATGATTCCGGAAATACTGAAACCACAACAGTATATGATGATAATTATTATAAAAATGCTATGAATAAAGATGGAGATATTTTAAAATATGCTCTTCATAATATAATAAAAGGTCATACAAAATTATCTTATTCACAAGTATGGGATGCTATAAAGGATACTGATGAAGATCCTAATAATTCTAATAATGTAATACTTCTTTACACTGGTCGTTCACAAGCTAAATCAGCTAAGGGTTCAGGAGTAAATGATTGGAATAGGGAACATGTATGGGCTAAGTCTCATGGAAACTTTGGAACAGCAGCAGGGCCAGGAACAGACCTTCATCATTTAAGAGCTACAGATGTATCAGTTAATAGCTGTAGAGGAAATCTTGATTTTGATAATGGTGGAAGTACTCACAGTGAAGCAACTCAATGTAGATATGATAGTGATTCATGGGAGCCAAGAGATGAAGTTAAGGGTGATATAGCAAGAATGTTATTTTATATGGCTGTAAGATATGAAGGAGACAATGGTGAAGTTGACTTAGAGCTTAATGATAAAGTTAATAATGGAACAGCTCCTTATATGGGAAGATTAAGTATTCTTCTTAAATGGAATGAACAAGATCCAGTTGATGAAACTGAAAGAAGAAGAAATGATATAATATTTAATAAGTATCAACATAATAGAAATCCATTTATAGATCATCCAGAATGGGCAAATGCTATCTGGGGATAATTAAAGATAATAGAGCAGGGTGCAATTTCAAATTGTGTCCTGTTTTTTTCGTTTATATAAAAGTATAATATTAGAGATGAGCATAATTGATCTTTAAAAAATTGAATATAGATTAGAGAATTAAAAATAGTAAAATTAGGATAACTACTAATAATATGACCTA
>NZ_FPBY01000251.1 GCF_900116755.1 Clostridium sp. DSM 8431 | reverse complement strand
TTTGGTATCATAATTTAATTTTACCAAAAAATCGCTGTAAGTTTAATGCCTACAGCGATTTTCTTTTTAGGAGAGTTTTTTTACATCCCCTTATTAAATATAATTACATATTTTTTTCTTTATCTATTGCTAATGTGAAGTATTTTATTGATTCTCTTGTTTCTCCAAGATTAAAATACATATTAGCCATGTCTAAATATCTTTGTTTTCTTTGTTCTTTAGTACCAAATTTAAACAAAGAATCCATAGAAAGGTTCATGTACATTTCAGCTTCTCTGTATTTCTTTTGACGTTGAAGTATACTTCCCTTAAAATAATATGCTCTTTCTATTAACTTAATATCTCCAGTTTCTATTGATAAATCTAAAGCTTGATCAGTTAATTCATATGCTAATTCATATTCTTTAAACTTATATAAAGTATCAATTGCTTCATTTAAGAATTGAACATACTTTGATTTATTATGTGATGGGAATATCTCTACAGCTTCCATCATTTCCTTTTTAGCAGTTTCATTTTCATTTACTGCAAAGTATGCTTTAGCATATTCTCCCTTAGAACTTGATAATAATATAGGATTATCTTTTTGCATTTCATATGCCTTGTCCTTAAATTCCTTAACTTTATCTTTGCCTAATCTTATTGAAACTAAAGCAAAAGCTTCACAAACCTTTCCTTTGCTTATGTTGTCTTTTAAATAATCAAAATATCTTACTGATTCATTTAATAATTCATAAGCATCTTCATCATGTCCAGTTTTACTTAAGCATATTCCTTCACTATATGTTATTTTAGCATAAATTTCTTTTCCTTTGTCTGTTTCAACATCAACAAGTTCTCTAAGCTTGCTGTAATATGCTATAGCTTCATTATATTCTTTACTTTGTAATAAGTATTTAGCCATATCTCCAAAGTAAATTACTGTATTTTTATCTTCATTGTTTTTTTGATAAAGATCATAATATTGAGATATTATTAATTGTACTTTTTCGTATTTCTTTTCTTCTAAATAGTAGCAGAATAGTATATGTATTAATTCGAATGCTAGCTCAAAATATTGGTATTCAACAGCATAATAAAGGTTATGTTTTATATTCTCTTCAATATCTTCATCTTTACTTCTGTGTTCTTTTATTAAAGATAAATTTTCAACTATCTGTTCGTAAACATCTTGAATAAGATACTCATAATCCAAGTCAATTTTTTCAGCTATAAACTTTATAATTTCTTTATCAGCCTTAACTTTTCCGTTTTCGATACAGCTCATTTTTGAAATTGAAATTTTATCTTCACATAAGTCTTTTAATGTAATGCCTTTGTATATTCTAGCTCTTTTTATTTTTTCTCCAGTAGATAATATTTCCATCTTTAATCACCCATCTAACTTAGTTTTCTAAAATCCCTTCTTCTCTAAATAACACTACAGCTTCATCAAGGAACTCTGTTGCTTTATCCATATATTTCTTATCCATAAAGTACTTCCCTAACATAATTGCAAGTTCTCCAGCCTTTTTATAAAGACCTCTATCTTTGGCTAATTTATAAGTTTGAATTAGAACCATTTCTGCTGAATCATATTCTTCCTTTATAGTATGTATTCTATATCTTATTAGGTTATATTCAATAATTCCTTCGTAATTGTCATCTGCAATTCTAGGATATATTTCTTTAAGTAATGCTTCACATTTAATTATATTTTTTAGTTTTATATGATTCTTACACATATTTAAGCTTGTCTCAACAAATAATTTATCATTGTGATTTGATATTATTTCTCTAGCAAGTTTATAATGCTTAAATGATTCATCTATTTTTTCAAAATCATAGAACATTTTACCCAAATTATTTTCTATATTAGATAAAATATTCATTTTATTAACTTCTTCATATATTTCTAATGTCTTATCAGAAAACTTAATAGCATTTGCTAAATCCCCTTTATGGCTATAGTCTTCTGAAATATGTAATAATGTTTTTGCATATTCTGTTTTATCATAAATTTGTTCAAATTTACCCTTTGCTAAATATGCATACTCTTTTGCATTATCGTTGTCTTCAACAGCAAAATATGTTTTAGACATATAGTAATAAATCTTTCCAAGCATATAATCGTTTCCGATATTGTTATCGTTATAAACTTTCTCTGCTTGTCTTAAATAACTGCTTGCAGAATTGTAAGCATTTAAGTCTAATGTAATCCTTCCCAAGTTAAGGAATGTTTGTATTATCTCCTCATAATTATTATTCTTTATAAATATTACATTTGCTGATAAAAAGAATTGTTGAGCCAAAGTCAACTCACCCTTAAATATATTAATTAATCCTCTTAAATATAATATTTTTGCTTTTCTATACTCAAGATCGTACTTTTCAACATATTTTAAAGCTTCTTCTATATATTCTTCTCCCTTAGAATAATCTCCACTTAAAATATATGATTCAGCAACCTGTGAGTAATATCTGCTGATTTTTTCGGCTTGGCTTTCCTCTGACTCCATTAAATATTCAACAGTTGTATTCAAACTATTAGATAGATATTCTAGTAAATCCATAGATGGATTTGACCTTCCTGACTCTACCAAACTTATCTGTCCGGGAGTTATCCTATCCTTAGCCAAGTCTTTTAATGTCATGTTTAGTTCTTTTCTTCTTCTTTTTATCTTTTCTCCTAATGACAGAATTTCCATTATAATCCTCTTCCTTTTTTTAATAATATTATTTCCTCAAGTTAAATTTCTATTTCAATAAGTAAATTATAACATAAATTTGTAAAAGCAAGCAACATAATGTAATATTATTAGTAATCTCATGTCTACACATTTTAATTTTTATTTATCTAATAAAAATTTTTCATTGCTTTGGCGTTAAAATTTTAATTTAAATCTTAATTATGCAAATAAAAACGTTTAATGTTTCTTATATTGGACAAAATCTATTTAATTCTAATTTTTTCTTCTTTTTGTATATTTATACTTATTTTTTCTATTTTTTTATAATGAAAGGAGTTTAAACTTTCCTTTATGTCATATATTTCAAACCATAACCTTTTCTTTTTATAATTTCAACCAATTATTTTCTATATTTAGTATAATATATGTTAACATATTTTATCCAAATATTCATTGCATTTTAAAAAAACATTAACCAATTATTTGCTTACATTAATCAAAAAAATAACACCATAGCAAAATAGAAACAGATTATTATCTACTGATTCTGATACTTTATTATTTAATTTCATAAAGATTCGCAGAAAATTTTGCATTTAAGAACAAAGTGGCTGCGCCACGCTCCCTTCGGGAAACTTAGTTGTAAGTAAAAATTTAAAAGCATAGGATGCTCAAAATCCTATGCTTTATCTTT
>NZ_FPBY01000253.1 GCF_900116755.1 Clostridium sp. DSM 8431 | reverse complement strand
TTATCAAGAGCCGTGTGCGAGGCCCGCATGCACGGTTCTGTGAGAGGAAAGACCTCAGAAAAAAATATTTCTGAGGTTCACCTACTCGATATGTTGAATTTGATAATACTATTTAAAAATGCTATCATTAGGATGATAAATAAGTAGGAGAAGATGTGGGCTATGTCTTTATATAGAATAAAACAATTTATTTGGTCAATAACGACTCCTTTTAAACCAATTGATTTAAATACAGTAAATAAATATTTAGATGAAGATGAAATTGTTTTCTTTAAAAGGATGAAAAAATCTGAACAACATCACTGTATAAGAGTTTGTAATGATGCACTCAAAGAAAGTAAAAAATTAAAGCACATTGATGAAAAGAAAATAGCAAAGATTGCATTACTTCATGACATTGGTAAAATAGAGGGTAATTTGACTGTTATTGATAAATCTATACTAGTAATTTTAAATAAATTTACTAGGGGAAAGTTAAAAAGATACACGAATAATAAGAAGGTTGATATTTATTATAATCATCCAAAAAAATCAGTGGCTTTACTAAAAAGTATAAATACCGAATATGATTTTGAATTTCTAGAAGCTATAGAAGAGCACCATAATGTTTATGATGGACAAAATAAGTATATAGAAATAATAAAAAGATGTGATGATAATAATTAATATTTTGATGAGGAAAAAATGAGTGCTATAGATAGACGAAAAAATATATTAAGTGATCTTAAAAAAGATAATAAGGCTATAAAAGGTATTAGGTTAGCAGAAAAATATAATGTAACTAGACAAATAATAGTTAAAGATATAGCTATATTACGAGCACAAGGAAATTTGATAACAGCAACTCCAGATGGATATATTATTGGAAAAAATGATGATAAGAGAATACAAAAAGTAATTGCTGTAAATCATGATGAAGATAAATTAGATGAAGAACTTAGTATAATAATTAAGTACGGTGGAATTGTTGAAGATGTAATTGTAGAACATCCAATATACGGAGAAATAAAAGATATGTTAATGATAAAGAATCTATACGATTTAGAAAACTTTATGGAAAAGTATAAAGAAAATAAGGTGAAGTTATTATCTTTATTAACTGATGGAGTACATATTCATACTTTAACAGCTGATACAGAAGAAAATATGGATGCTATACTAAAGGAATTAAAAGAAAAAGGTTTTATAATAGAATAATTTTGTTAATGGAGTGGTAATAATATGGATTATGATGTATTGATTTTAGGTGGAGGAATAGTAGGGTGTTCGATAGCTTATGAAATGTCAAAGTATAATTTAAATATTGCTTTAATTGAAAGGGATTTTGATATAGTAGATGATATTTCTTTTGTAAATACATCAGTTATCTATGATGGTTCTGAAACGTCAGATCCACAGATGGCTTCTTGGGAAAAAGAAGGTATCTATTTGATTGAAGAAGCTTGTAAAAAGTTTAAGGTACCATATAAAAAAGTTGGAGCAATAAGAGTTGCTAGTGAAGAGAAAAAAGTTAAAAAGTTAGAGCTAATGTATGAAAGAGCTAAAAAAAGAAATATAGATAAGGTTACTTTATTAGATAGAGATGAGGCTTTAAAAATAGAGCCTAATATAGATAAATCAGTCAAAAAGGTTTTATACTCTGAAAACGTATCTATAATCGCACCTTATGATTTAGCAATTGCATATGCAGAGGTTGCTGCTGAAAATGGAGTTAATTTTAGATTTGAAGAAAAAGTTATTGATATAAGTAATATAAATAAAGGCTTTAGAGTAATTACTACTAAGAATAAATTTACCTGCAGAGTTGTTGTAAATACTATTACAGATGAGATTTATATACAAGATAATAGTAGCAAACGTAGAGAAGAACAAAATTTAACTGGCAAGAGTATGAGTTATTACTTAGTAGATGGAAGTATAAAAAATTCTCTTGATAAGGTAGTTATAAAGGTTTTAGATGATAAGAATTTTGTTTTAAGTATACCTAATTTAGAAGGTGGAACAATTATAGGAATTAAAAATCCAAATGTATTAACTGTTGAAGATGGAATAGAATATGGAAAAATGTTGATACCAGAGATAAGTAAATCTAATATTAATAATATCTTTAAAGATGTATATGAAGGCGATTCAATAGTAATAGATAGTAGTAAATTAGATAAAGGATATATAAGGGTTACAGGAACTCATTATGGAAAAATGACGGTTGCTCCTGTAATTGCTCAGCGTATTAGTACTTCTATTGCTAAAAATCTAAATTCTACTGAAAAAAAGGATTTTATAGATAGAAGACGTGATATATATAAGTTTAGAGATATGACTACAGAAGAAAGAAATGAATTAATTTCATTAGATAATAGATATGGAAAAATAGTTTGTTTGTGTAATCAAATAACTGAAGGTGAAATAATTGATGCTATAAGAAGACCTTTAGGGGCACGTACAGTTCAAGGTATAAGAAAAAGAACTGGAGCTGGACATGGAAGCTGTCATGGTTCTTATTGTGTTAGAAAAATGATAAAAATATTAGCTAGAGAAATGGATAAGAAGCCTATAGAAATTGTTAAGGATTCAAAGAATTCAAGAATTTGGGTAAGTAGAATTAAAGAATTTGATGAAGTGTAGAATTGGGGGTAACTAAAATGGAAGAAATTTTTACTAGTTTAGTAAGGGTAAAAGGTGATCCAAAACACCGAGTTATATCAGTGAAAAGTAGTGAAAAGGTTGATAGAAAATTATTTGTGGAGTTTTCTAAAGTTTTAGGAAGAATATATGTAAGCACTCCCATTAATGTTAATGATATAATTTGTAGAAATATATTAAATACAGGCATAGATATACTTTGTACAAGAACAGTAAAAAAGGATTAATTTAGTGAGTCAATTATTGACAAGGAATACTTTAGTGTTATATATTTAAATTAATGAAATATTAAACCGTTGAAGAGGCTAGTAGTAATAATTAATATTTAAGAGAGTTAGTGGCTGGTGTGAACTAATATTTTAATGTTATGAATCCACCTCGGAGGGTCTGTGATGAGCAGAACGGGAAACCGTTAAATTTATTAAGTGGGTAGATTAATAATCTATCAATTAGGGTGGCAACGCGGAGTCTTTCGTCCCTTTTTAGGGAGAAATAGGCTCTTTTTTTAATGCATAGACCAGTTATACAAAAAAATAAAAAATTTTAAAAAGTAATTTTTTAAAAAAGGGTACACTTAATAAACCATTACTATT
>NZ_FPBY01000259.1 GCF_900116755.1 Clostridium sp. DSM 8431 | reverse complement strand
AACGCACTTGCATTCGAGTTGTCTTCCTATCGGGACGGCGACGCAGGCTTCTTTCAGCCTGCCGGCTCAGCAAACATGCTGGGCGAACAAAAAAACTGGCTTTTAAAAGGCCAGTTTTCTATTTAATAATATTCTATTCTTTAACCACTCTTCCCATATACCCTACTCTTTATTAAAATTCTATAAAAACACCTTAACTATCTTTTAAAACTCCTATATCTCCTTACCTTACACTTAATTTACTTATAAAAATATCCCTTTATGCAATCTACTCAAATCCTATATTTCAGCAAAATTAACACTCCAAAATTCTCTATCTTTCTAAATTTAATTTTTTTATATAATTCTAAAAATATATAACACTTAATTTTTTAATGTCAAAGCAGTTTTTTAAATATATTATTAAAAAGTTAAATCTTTTAACTGATTTGTAAAAGTTTTTCAGAAAAAATATTGATTTTTAGCTTTTTCTATTGTATTATGATAAAAAAATCATTTTACATTTTATTCAATAAGTAAAATAAAATTTATTTATTGTAATATTATGTATTTTAATTTTTATTAATTATTTATAAAGAGGGGGCTAAGATTATGAAAAAATCTAAAGCAAAATTATTAGCATTAATTACTTTATCCTTATCAGGCATGGTAGTACTAGAACCTACAGCAGTAAAAGCTGCAAATTCAAACGAAGCAGTAACAGAATACACAGATGTAGCTTCTTTACAAGAAGTTAATGATGGACAAACTCCAGAGGTATATGAAGATGACAATAATAAAGTTAAGTTTATTGATGGTTCATATACTGATATTCAAGTTAAAAATGGCGATGATGCCTTAACTTCACTAAATAGTGTTAAATCATTAATGAATCTTGATTATCCTGAAGATGAATTTGAAGTCAAGGATGTTAACACAAGTAAATACTTAACATCATATAAGCTACAACAAGTTTATAACTCTATTCCTGTATACGGAAGAGAAATGGTTGTTGTAACTGATAAAGAAGGTAATACTACTTCAGTAGGTGGTAACTACTTAAAAGATATTAATGTTCCAACATCTCCATTATTAAATTCTGAAACTGCCCTAGCTTCTGTAAAAGAAAAATATGGCACAGATAGTACTGTTTCAAATGAAGAATTAGTTGTTTATTCTTTAAATGAAAAAACTCCAACTTTATGCTGGAAAGTTGAAGTATCTGGAGTTAAGGAAGATAAAGCTTATACTGTAAATGCATTTGTTAATGCTCTTAATGGTACAGTAGTTGATGAAATTTCTTTATTAACTAAAGCTGCTGCAACTGCTACAGCTAAAGACTTATCAGGAAAAAGCAGAACTTTTAATGTATATCAAGGAACAACAGGAAACTGGTGGACAGGCCGTAAAAATACTTATCAATTATATGACACTGTAAGAAAAATCAAAATTTATGATGCTTCAAATGGAAGAATACCTGGAACATTAATGACAGATTCTACTAATACTTGGAATGATCCAGCTGCTGTTTCAGCAATGGTAAACATAGCTTCTACTTACGACTATTATCTAAATGTACTAGGAAGAAAATCTTATGATAATAGAGGTGCTGAAATAGTTGCAAGTATCCACTATAAAGAAGGACGTACTGGATATGATAATGCATTCTGGTCATCATCTGATAACCAATTTGTATTTGGTGATGGATATCAATACTTTACTCCATTAACTGGTGCTTTAGATGTTACTGCTCATGAACTTACTCATGCTGTTATTGATAGAACTGCAAACCTTCAATATCAAGGTGAATCTGGTGCATTAAATGAAGCTTATGCCGATATTATGGGTAATCTTGTTGAAGGCGACAATGATTCTAAGTGGTTAATTGGTGAAGATATTATGAAACCAGGTGCTGGTGCTGCTTTAAGAAGTATGTCTAAACCTGAAGACTTTAGTCAACCAAGCGTTGTAGGTGGACAATACTATGCTAGTACACGTAATCCTTCTTCATACAATGATTACGGCGGAGTTCACACTAATAGTGGTATATTAAATCATGCTGCATATTTAATGTGGAAAAATGGTTTAACAGATAAGAGTAAATTAGCTGAATTATTCTACAACTCATTATTTATAATGAATTCTACTTCTAACTTTAGTGATTGCCGTGCAGCTGTTCTTAGTGCTGCTAAGAATATTAATATGACTTCTTCAGAAATATCAATAATAAAATCAGCATTTGATTCTGTAGGAATTACTAAATAATTCTTTAAAAAAGACTTAATGCCTATAAAAAGCGTTAAGTCTTTTTTATTGTTCTAATCTATTTAATTGGCCAACATTTTTTATAATTAAATTTATGTTTTAAGTTCAATATATTTTCATATTTATTATTATATTTTCTATTATAACATGACAGTTGCTTCCACTAAGTCCAAAAGAACTTAGTCCACAACAATAATACTCATCTTTAATTTTTTCACTTCGCATAGGTACATATAATGGTGAATTAATGAAATTACAATCTACATTAGGTTTAATAAAATTTATATTAGGCAATATAGTATTATATCTCATAACAGCTAAAGCTTTTACTAATCCTAAAATTCCTGAGCCTTCACATAGATGTCCATAATTAGACTTAATACTACCTACTGCACAAACACCCTTTTTATTAGTATATCTAGACAATACATTTGCCAAAGCTTCTATTTCAATATTATCTCCAATCTTAGTTCCTGTACCATGAGCTTCTATATACTTAATATTATCAATTTTAACTTTACTTCTATTTAATGCCTTTTCTATAACTTCTTCTTGAGCCCTTCCACTTGGAACAGTTATTCCTGAAGATGTTCCATTTTGATTAATAGCACTTCCTTTAACAACTCCATATATATAATTACCATCTTCTTTAGCTTTAGCTAATGGTTTTAATACTAAGGTTATAAATCCTTCACTATTTGTAGTGCCAGTTGAATTTTTATCAAAGCACCTTGTTAAACCATCTTCAGACTCTACTCCTATTTTAAAGGATTCCATATCTGCTATATTAAATACCATCCTGCCTCCAGTTACTATTGCTATAGTGGACTTTTGGTTCTTTCCAATGTTAGTTGAAACAGCCTAGATTCTATTATATAAT
>NZ_FPBY01000257.1 GCF_900116755.1 Clostridium sp. DSM 8431 | reverse complement strand
CTTTTCAGCGCAGGAAGCAGCTTTGTTTTGCCATGCAAAAGGTTCTAAAAGTAAAATAATTTCATATTAAAATACAATTTAATTATTTTGCTTTTTGGTTCTTTTGCGGCACTATATTTTTATTTTTAACGCATTGAACATCTTACATATGAGAAAGCCAGTCAAAATCAGTGCTTAACATCAAAAAAATTTTATATTTTCCTTATGCGTTAACGTTAAAAAGAAGGAATCAATCACTAGATTCCTTCTTTTGCTATTCTTCAGAATAAATAGGCAGATCCCTTTCAACATCAACTTCATCATTCTGATATATTTTATCTAAAATCCATTCATTATCATATCTTATAAAACGCCAGTATTCACTAAACCTTTTACTACTTGTAGATCCATAAACTACTTCTCTACTATTCTCATCTAAAATATAATCAACCATAGAACCTTTTATATAAAAACATACAATATCTTTAGAAGAATCTCTAAAATGCTGAACACTAACAGGTTTTGCAGATATTAATTTTATCTTTTCTAATATATTTCTTTGCCCTTTCATGGTCATCCATCCAAGTTTAACTTGATGAGTTTTATATAAATCTTCACTAATATACTTCTGCACTTCACCATATTCCATGGTTGTCCATGCATTCTGCAGTTCAAAGTAAATTTCTTCAACTCGTCTATCTAATACTTCTCTAGAGTACATAGGATCTTTTTTATTTAAATAATATATAATTTTTTTACTTTTAATACCTTTTTCTATTCTTTTTTCAGAGTTTTTTATGCCTAAAAATATATTCTGTCCTGTAACTATAGAGAATGTTACTAGTGTAAAACCTGAGAATACTATTAGTCCCACCGCTTGTTCTAGTGGACTAGACTCTCTATATCTTCCTCCATAATAATGTCCTCCTCCACTTGAACTAGTAGCAGAGCCTCCTCCACCACTTGATCCTCCTGAAGAACCACCTCCGCCACTACTTCCACCACCTCCAGCTCTTGCAAATGCTAAGGTTGATATTTGCATTAAACATATTAAAAGAAAAATTATAATACAAGCCCCTTTTTTCTTTTTCATCTTTATTCCTTCTTTCATCTATCATCAAGATATTATTGTAATTATATACAATTTTTATTAAGTTTTAAAGATTTTCTTATCATTTAATCTTTAAAATTCATATAATAATTTATAACCAATTACAAGGATAAACTAATGACAATTATAAATAAACTAATGTACAAAACTCTCTTAAGCCTTGGTTTTTTTGTAGAGAAAAATTTTACAAAACAAACAAAAAATCCTTTAGCAACAAATGCAAATATTCTATTTAAAATACTAAACAAGAATAAAAATACTGAAATAGGTCAAAAATATAATTTTAAAAAAATTAAATCTATAGATGATTTTTAAAATTCCTTTCCTTTAACTCAATATGATTTCTACAATGACTATATAGAAAAAATGTCTAATGGCAAAGATAATATATTGGTTAGTGATAAAATAGAATACTTTTGCCATACATCAGGAACAACAGGAAAACAAAAACTAATTCCTGTAACAAAAGAAAGTAGACTAAGAGCTTCTAAATACATGGGAATTCTTCTTCAAAAATTTGCTTATAATAATTTAAAAGATAAGTGGTCCTCAGAAAAAGGACTATTAATTTCAGATATGGTAACCACAACTTATACCCCTTCAAATATTCCAATATGCTCTGCCACATCCGGAGGCATGAAAGGTATAAAACATCTTATTCCCTATATATACACTTCTCCTTTAGAAATAATGTATATAGAAGATAAATCAACCTCTCTATATCTGCATCTCTTATTTGCTTTAAAAGAAAAAAAATTAATGTATATTGCAGGTGTATTCATTTCTAATATATTAGATCTCTTAAGAGAGCTTGAAAAGAACTCAAAATATCTTATTGACGATATAAAAAAGGGGAAAATAAACAAGAAGTTAAACTTAGAAAAAGATATAAGAGATAAATTAAATTCTTATTTATCTCCTAATGCTTCAAGAGCAGATGAACTAGAAAAAGAATTTAATAAAGGTTTTAAGAATATATGCGAAAGAATATGGCCTAATATTGTCTATATAGCTTGTGTTGATGGAGCTTCTTTCTCTATTTATGATAAAGCAGTTCATTTTTATACAAATAATATACCTATTTATTCTCCATGTCTTTCTGCTAGTGAAGGAACCTTAGGAATAAATAAACATTGTGATGAAATAAAATATATAATAATTCCTGACACTGTATTTTATGAATTTATTGATAGTGAAGACTTTAATAAAACAAATCCAAAAACTTTGTCTATAGACCAATTAAAGATAGGAAAATCCTATGAAATTGTCTTAACCAATTTTGCTGGATTATATAGGTATAAATTAGGTGATGTTGTGAAAGTGGTAAACCTTTTTAATTCTTGCCCTGAAGTTATATTCTTATATAGAAAAAATCAAATTTTAAATATGGCAGCTGAAAAAACAACTGAAGACCATATAACTAGCGCCATTAAAAATACTATGAAAAAATGTAATACCGAATTAATAGATTACACAACTCTAGCAGACAACTCTACTTCTCCTGGAAAATATATTTTTTATATGGAGTTTAAAAAATCCTTACCAAAAAATCAACTAAAAAAATTAGAAACCACTTTAGATTTAGAGCTTCAAAAATCCAATCTTGCATATAACCGTTTTAGAAAAAACTCTAGGCTTTCAGCATTAAAAGTAATAACTTTATCACCTAATACATTTTTTAAAATAAAAGAATCTTTGCAGAAAAAAGGCATTTCTAAGAATCAGATAAAAATTCCTAGAGTTATTACTGATAACAAAAAAATACTTGATATAATCAAAAAAATATTACTATGAACTAGCATGAAAAAGCGCTAGTTCATAGTAATTTATCATATAGCTATAAGCACATGGCCATAGCATCTTGAAGCCATATATCAAAAGAAACTACTACATATCGAGGGCACTGAAAAAGTGCCCTTCGGAAAATTAAGTCCAAAAGATTGTTATTCAACAATCTTTTGGGCTTTTTATGTTATACTTAATTTATTAACTATGATAGTGCATTTTTACTTGAAAAATTTTACAGTCAAGTAACCAAACAGAATCCTAAGCTATTTTTAAT
>NZ_FPBY01000258.1 GCF_900116755.1 Clostridium sp. DSM 8431 | reverse complement strand
GGACACCCTTGTCTTAAGCTATACGGTTGGCACTATCAGCCCCCGTTACGGACTTTCACCGATTAGTGCACGCCCATGCTGGGCGCACAAAAAAGAGCAATGTGCATAAAAATATACACATTACTCTTTCTATAAATATATTTAAATTATACGTTTATTTCACTTTCAATTTTTACTGCATCTTTATTTGCTTCTATAATAGGTTTAACATATGTGTCTACAAACTCTACTACTTGACTTGAAGATCTTCCAGTAAACTTAACTGGGTTAATTACTGCTAAGATTTCTTCCTTTGTAAGGTTAAATGCAGGATCATTTATTATTCTATCAATTAAATCATTGTTTAATCCTTCACCCTTAACTCTTTGTGCTGCTGCCATAGAATGTTCTCTTATTCTTTCGTGAAGTTCTTGTCTGTCTCCACCTCTCTTAACACATTCCATCATAATATTTTCAGTAGCCATAAAAGGTAATTCATTATTTACATGGCTTGCTATTACTTTATCATATACAACCATATTTTCTGCAATATTTATATAAAGATTTAATACACCATCTAATGCTAAGAATGCTTCTGGAACTGAAATTCTCTTATTTGCAGAATCATCAAGAGTTCTTTCAAACCATTGTGTAGAAGCTGTTATAGCTGGATTTAAAGCATTTACTATAACTAATCTAGCAAGAGACCCCATTCTTTCACTTCTCATTGGATTTCTCTTATACGCCATAGCTGAAGATCCTATTTGATGTTTTTCAAATGGCTCTTCCATCTCCTTCATATTTTGAAGAAGTCTTAAATCATTTGAGAACTTATAGCAGCTTTGAGCTACTTCTGATAATGTATTTAAAACGATTGAATCAAATTTTCTTGGATAAGTTTGCCCTGTTACTGCAAAACTCTTACTAAATCCCATTTTTCTAGCAACCATATCATCAAGAGCTTTTACCTTTTCTTCATCTCCATCAAAAAGTTCCATAAAACTTGCTTGAGTACCAGTTGTTCCTTTTACCCCTCTAAGTTTAAATGTAGATAATAAGAAATCTATATTTTCTATATCCATTACTAAATCCTGCATCCAAAGAGTAGCTCTCTTACCTACTGTAGTAAGCTGTGCAGGTTGGAAATGTGTAAATCCAAGAGTTGGCATATCCTTATATTTTAAAGCAAATTTTTGTAATCTATCTAATACTGTAACTATTTTTTCTTTAACTAATTCAAGTGCATCCTTCATTATAATAATATCTGTATTATCTCCAACAAAGCAGCTTGTTGCACCTAAATGTATTATTCCCTTTGCCTTTGGACATTGTAATCCATAAGCATATACGTGGCTCATAACATCATGTCTAACTTCTTTTTCTCTTTTTATGGCATCATCATAATTTACATCATTTATATGTGCTTTTAACTCTTCTATCTGTTCATCAGATATATTTAACCCAAGTTCCTTTTCACATTCTGCTAATGCCACCCATAGTCTTCTCCATGTTGTAAATTTTTTATCTTCAGAAAAAATAAAACTCATTTCTTTAGATGCATATCTGGAATTTAAAGGACTATTGTATAAATCTCTCATTTTGTACCTCCATACGAACAAATCAATTTGTTTTTGTATTTTTATTCGTATTATAACATAAAACTATCATTTTTTCATCTAAAATTAAAAAAATTGTTCTTTTAAATATTATTTAGCTGTATTATAAGATGTATTAATAATATTCCTCAATATTTTGAAAATATAAACCTTAAAAATCTAGGTGGCTATAATTTAAATATTCATATCACTATCTGCTGTCTAAAAAATATAATATTGATTTAATAAAGAATGAAGTCAATTTAATCTAATTATATTGCTTCTTTTGGAAAAGAAAATAGAATTATCAGTAATATTTATAAAAGACTTTTTTAGAATTTAAAAAAATATTTTTAAGTTTATTTATCTTACTATTTTTAACTATGGATTTATTTTTGTGGATAGGATCCCTATTAGAAGACATGTTTATTAGAAAACAAAAAACTCCCTTAAAGGGAGCTTTCTAATTAATCTTCTAAAGTTTCTATTAATTTAGCTACTTCTTCACAAGCTAGAGCTTCGTCATCACCGCTAGCGATAACCTTTACCTTAGCATCCTTTGTTACTGCTAATGATAAAACACCGATTAAGCTCTTAACGTTTGCTTTCTTACCATTAAATTCTATGCTTACATCTGACTTGAAAGATGAAGCCTTCTTTACTAATAATGTTGCTGGTCTAGCGTGTAGACCGCTGCTGTTCTTAACTAAAACCTCTTTTGAAACCATGTAATTCACCTCTTTAAATATAGTATAAGCATTCACTTAATTTCGTATAAGTATTCACTTAACTTTTATTATTATATATGAGTTTGAAAATAATTTCAATACCCCTTTCTTAACTTAGAAAGTATCGCTAAAGAATAAGTTAATTATCTTGGTTGTACAATAAGCTTTATTGCTGTTCTTTCTTCTCCATCAATTTGAATATCTGTAAATGCTGGTACACATACAATATCTTTACCACTTGGTGCTACAAAACCTCTAGCTATAGCTATAGCTTTTACAGCTTGGTTAATAGCTCCTGCACCTACAGCTTGTATTTCTACTATGTTTTTTTCCTTTATTATAGCAGCCAAAGCACCTGCAACTGAATTCGGATTTGATTTTGTTGAAACTTTTAATACTTCCATTTTTATTATTCCTCCTAGTCTTCTACTAATCGTTTACATTTTAATGATTAACTATCTTAATCATGCTAATTTATATATTCTACTTTTATTTTAAAATTCCTTCTTTTTATTAAAACTTTTTTCAATATTGTTTATTTTTTCATTTTATTAGTAGTTATTTCTAGATTTGAGTTTTACTTTCATTTGTAATTTTTTTATTATACCTATCCATTTTTTATAAACAAAGTGGCTGACGCCACGCTTTTCAGCGCAGGAAGCAACTTTGTTTTGCCATGCAAAAGGTTCTAAAAGTAAAATAACTTCATATTAAAATATAATTTAATTATTTTGCTTTTAGGTTCTTTTGCAGCCTACAATTATTTTTTAATGCATTTGACAACTTCCATATGAGAAAA
>NZ_FPBY01000301.1 GCF_900116755.1 Clostridium sp. DSM 8431 | reverse complement strand
TTTTAGGTCATATTATTAGTAGTTATCCTAATTTTACTATTTTTAATTCTCTAATCTATATTCAATTTTTTAAAGATCAATTATGCTCATCTCTAGTATAGAATATAAACAACTTAGATACTTAACTTATCATAGAGATGTAGTTAAATTTGATAACTATAATAGATATACAATTCCTAAGAAAAAAGGTGGAGTCCGTAATATTGCAGCACCTAAGAAAGTTTTAAAGGGAGTTCAAAGAAAAATTTTAGATGAGATATTAAAAAATAAGATAAAAATAAGTGACTCAGCTAATGGTTTTATAAAGGGAAGATCTATTGTTAGTGGAGCAGAAAAACATAAAGATTCTAATGTAGAATTATTAATAAATATGGATTTAGAGAATTTCTTTCCTACTATAACTTTTGAAAGAGTACGTGGTATGTTTATGAAGTTTGGATATAGTGGATATGTATCTTCTCTTTTAGCAATGATATGTACATATTGTGAGCGTATGGAGATGGAAGTTAAAGGTGAAAATGTATATGTAAAAACAAGTGAAAGAATACTTCCACAAGGTTCGCCAGCGAGTCCTATGATTACTAATATAGTATGTTCTAAGCTAGATAATAGACTTAATGGACTTGCATCTAAATATGAATTTACTTATTCAAGGTATGCAGATGATATGAGTTTTAGCTTTAATAAAGGAAATAAAGTATTAGATGATGCTAAAGATAGTTTAAATGTTGGAAAGATATTAGGTATTATATCTAAGATAATTAAAGAAGAGGGATTTTCTATAAATGAAGAAAAAACTAAATTCTTAAGAAAGAATAATAGACAGGCTATAACAGGGATTGTTATAAATAATGGAGAAATTGGTGTGCCTAAAAAATGGGTTAAAAACTTAAGGGCAGCAGTATTTAATGGGTCTAAATTAATAGAGAATGGCTCTATATTGCCTTGTGATCTTGTGAGTGAAATAAAAGGTAAATCATCCTGGCTTTCTTGCGTAAATAGGGAAAGGTATTTAAAAATCATCGAAGAATGTGAAAAAATTATAAGGTTTAAAGGATAATTAGGTAGAAAAAACAAGAAAAAATGTTGACTAATAACAAGTAAGTGGTACAATATGTTTATGGTAATAAAAAGTAAAAAATAAATTTTCTGGCTTTTTTACTGCAGTGCTCCGCTGTGGTCGTAGTTAGTCTAGAATACATCATTAAGTTATGCGCAATTTAGCTCCACACACTAACTGTGCACATTTAAAACCTAGCCTTCGGTTATGTGACAGTTAGTATGTTCCGCCTAAGTGTCATAACAGAATATTGTGAATTGTTAGCAGAAAATTTATTGTGTTTTAAGCTGTATGCTGTTGAACCGTGTATCAATAGTGTGCAGCTTTTTTTGTATAAACCAAATATAAAATTTCTTTAAGAGGGAGCGCTATTTATTATAAGTTTTCATTAGTAGGTTAAAAAGAAAAAATGTAGAGATAGAAAAGGAACGGAAAATAAAATAACTAGATTTCATTTTAATATGAGCTTATTTTACTTTTAGAAACTTTTTGATGCTTAACAAAGTTACTTTTTGACTAAAAAGCATGGCATTAGTAACTTTGTTTTATTTTCAAATAATAAATACAAATAAAATTTGTTTTTTTTAAAGATTAATGATAGTTAAAGCGAAAATAAGGATATTACTAGTGTTTAGTAGGCTTTTGTTAAGCATATTTCATGGCATATAATAAGATGAAATAAAAAAAATAAAAAAAGTTTAAAAAAAGTGTTGCTATTTGGTGAGTATGATGTTATTATAAATGAGTCGCAAGGAGTGGCAAACAAATTGGTCTTTGAAAATTGAACAGATATAGATAAAGTTAAGAACCAGCAATTCTTTTATGAGTAAGTTTTT
>NZ_FPBY01000260.1 GCF_900116755.1 Clostridium sp. DSM 8431 | reverse complement strand
GATTTATCAAGAGCCGTGTGCGAGGCCCGCATGCACGGTTCTGTGAGAGGAAAGACCTCAGAAAAAAATATTTCTGAGGTTCACCTACTCGATAATGTCTATGAATTTTAAGGAAGTCTTTTGAAATATGCCCCAACTATTCCATTATACCATAAAAAAATTTTTCAAAATAGTCTGTAAATTTACTTTTCTCGGCATTATAATAAAGTCAACAAAGGAAGTAAAGTACTAAAAGTTAAGGGAGATGGTTCCAATGGGACGGTGATTAAAGAATAAGAGTTAATAAGAGAAATGAGGAGATACCGATGGTTTAATAAGATTATTTCGAAGATTTAAATTTAGTAAGGAATGAGGCCTATGAAGCATTTTATAAAAGTTAAAACTAAAATGTAGAAATGAGGAGATACCAATGTAAATTTAAAGTTTATTAAAAGAAGATGTTATACTAATACTTATTTTGATTGCCATGAAAAAATAATTTGGAGATGATGCCAAAGTAGGGGGTTAAGTAAAAAAATTAAGTTATGAGGTGATTTAAATATGTAAATTTTAAGGAAGCTTTAGATAAAGAATTTCTTAAAATAGATTAGTCTAAAAAATAAAGGGGATGGTTCCGATGGGACAGGCTATTAAAAAATAATATCTTAATCAAGAAATGAGGAGATTCCGATGCAAAGGTAAATAGATATTTAAACTTTTAATATAAAGGAGATGATAAGACTTGGATATTAGTAAAAAAGAAAAGGTTTGTTAAGATTGAGGTGGTCTAAATATGTAAATAATAATAAAGAGGTGTATTAAAATCAATAAACAATTTAATATAGAAGCAAAGTAGCTGTCTTGTTTTAATTAATATAAAAAGGACAGCTATTTTTTTGTGCAAAAAAATATATATTATAGTTAAAAAATGAATAAAAGAGAAAAAATGCATATTATTTAAAAGAAGTTTATAAAAATAAGCAAACTTATTCGAAAATGAATGGAAATAAAAGCTAATTCGAAATAATCTGAAAATTTCAAACAATACTTATTTGAGTGGAAAAGGAAAATAAAGTATAATTTTCTTGAAGTTATAATAAATATGTGAATTCGTTATTTATATAAGCAAAAGAATAGTAATAAATAAACTTTTATAAAAATATATTTATAGAAATACATGATTTTGGATTAAATGGGCATAAATATATAATGAAAATGTATTTAAGGAACTTCATTTTTTATAATAAATATTATAAAAATTGAAGCTTTTTTAGAATATAAATATGTTTAATGGTATTAAAAGTCTTGTTGCCAAAGTAAAGAGGGGGTTATTTTTTTATGAACTTAAATTTAGAATATTTGAATATCAAGAATTATAGTAGTGTTTCAAGAAATTTATCTGCTGCAGAGCTTATTGAATGTGCTATTAAGAGGGGCGAAGGTACATTAACAGATAAGGGTGCTTTAGATATAATAACTGGAAAGTATACAGGAAGGTCTCCTAAAGATAGATTCATTGTAAAAGATGATGTAACTAAGGAGAAAATAAATTGGGGAACAGTTAATTTACCTATAGATACTAAGACTTTTGACTCGCTATATGATGAAGTGACTAAATATCTAGAAAATAAAGATATATTCGTATTTGATGGTTCTATTTGTGCATTAAAGGATTATTCTGTTAAGTTAAGAGTTGTATGTGAAAAGGCTTATCAAGCATTATTTGTAAGTAATATGTTTATAAGACCTACTAAAGAAGAACTTTTAAATCATGTTCCTGAATTTAATATAATTTCAGCACCAGGTTTTAAAGTTTCAAATCCAGAAAAGTATGGTATTAATTCAGAAGCTTTTGTACTTATTAACTTTACTAAAAAAATAGTACTTATAGGTGGTACAGGATATTCAGGAGAAATAAAGAAGGCAATGTTCTCTGCAATGAATTTCTTACTACCTGAAAAAGGTGTACTTCCAATGCATTGTTCAGCTAATATAGGTGAAGATGGAAAAACAGTAGTATTCTTTGGATTATCAGGTACTGGTAAAACAACTTTATCTACAGATCCTAATAGAAGACTTATAGGTGATGATGAACATGGATGGTGTGATAAGGGAGTATTTAACTTTGAAGGTGGATGTTACGCTAAAGTAATAGGACTTGATAAGGAAAAAGAAAAGGAAATATATGAGGCAATTAAATTTGGAACAGTTCTTGAAAATGTTGTACTTGATGAAAATAGATTGCCAGATTATAAGGATAAGGAGTATACAGAAAATACAAGAGCATCTTATCCAATAAACTTTATAGATAATATAGAGCCAAGTGGAGTTGGGAATGTGCCACAGAAAATTATATTCTTAACTGCTGATGCTACAGGGGTTATGCCGCCAGTAAGTAAGCTTTCTAAAGAAGCTGCTATGTATCACTTTATGTCAGGATATACAAGTAAGGTTGCAGGAACTGAAAGAGGAATAGTAGAACCTCAGGCTACTTTCTCAGCATGTTTTGGAGAACCTTTCATGTTATTAAATCCAGCTGAATATGCTAAGCTTTTAGGAGAAAAAATTAATGAAGGTCATACAGAAGTTTATCTAATAAATACTGGATGGGTTGCTGGTGGATATGGAGTTGGTGACAGAATCAAGCTTAAATATACTAGATCAATGGTTAACGCAGTAATCAATGATGACTTTAAGAATGTTGAATTTGTAGATCACCCAGTATTCAACCTTTCAGTTCCAAAGGAATGCCCTTATGTTCCTTCAGAAGTATTAGATGCTAGAGGATTATGGGCTGATAAAGAAGCTTATGATAAGAAAGCATTAGAGCTTGCTGAAAGCTTTAAAAATAATTTTAAAAAGTTTAAAAATGTAACTGATGATATTGTAAATGCAGGTATCAGATAATTAATATAAAAAGCCTAAATATAGTGAAATGTTGAATGGAAATTTATTTGCCAAAATAGATAATAACTATTTATATGAGAGAATTCAGAGTTTTGAATTCTCTCTTTTTCGTGCGCCCAGCATGGGCGTGCACTCAATGTCGTCAACTTAGTAGATTAATGCAGATGAAAGTGCTTTAAA
>NZ_FPBY01000261.1 GCF_900116755.1 Clostridium sp. DSM 8431 | reverse complement strand
ATTGTAATTATACGAATTCAAATACATCATCTCCTAAAAAATCTTTGTTAAGATGATTTACATATTTTATCACTTTTATTCATAATACAGCCATTAGCAAAGATGAACTTAAAGAAGAAAAGATTATTATGAGAGAGAATGGAAGTGGTACAAGAGATACTATTGAAAGATATTTAAGGGATAAAGAAATTGATTTTGATGTATATATGGAACTTGGAAGTACTGAGGCTATAAAAAATGTGTTGAGGCTAATCTTGCTATTGGTTGTACTTCTTTAATATGTGTTAATAGAGACAATCCTTCTAATAAGCTACATATACTTAGAATTAAAGATGAGAGAATATATAGAGATTTATGTCTTATAATGCATAAAGATAAATTTGTAAGCAGTAGTATGAAAGAGTTTATAAATTTTGCATATAAGAAAAACTTATAGAAAATATAAAATATATATATTTTACCTTATAATAAAAAGCTTCTATAATATAAACATAATTTAGATACGAAAGAAAAGATTTAACATAGAGGTGAAATTAATGAAAGATGTTAAATAGATTATACCTGGCTTTGTAGTATGTTTTGCAATTGCTATAGTTTCCAAAGGAATTGCATATTTTGTTCCCTCTTTAGGAGCAGCTACATTTGCTATATTTTTAGGTATTATATTAGGAAATACATTATTTACAAAGGAAGTTTATAATAAAGGAAGTAAATTCTCAGAAGGTACTTTGCTATCTTATTCAGTAGTGTTAATGGGAGCAACTTTAAACCTTTCTGATATTGCATCCGTTGGAGTTAATGGAGTCATATTCATAATAACTCAAATGACATTAACTATATGTGTTACATATGCTATTGGAAGAAAACTTAAGTTTAATAGAAAGTTTACTTTATTAATGTGTGCAGGTAATGCAGTTTGTGGATCATCAGCAATTGCGTCTGTAGCTCCAGTTATAGGTGAAGATTCAAAGGATAAAGCATTATCAATTACTATGGTTAATATAACTGGTACTATTTTAATGTTTGTATTACCTTTCTTAGGTAGAGTGTTATATGACAGTACTACAATGCAAACATCAGGATTAATAGGAGGTATTCTTCAATCTGTTGGACAAGTAATTGCCTCAGCAAAATTTGTTTCTGATGATGTAGTTGAAATGGCAACAATTTTTAAAATTATAAGAATAATAATGCTTGTTATAGTTGTATTTGTATTCTCAAAGGTTAATACAAAGGAAGAAGGAAAATTATTTGCTAAAAATAAATCTGAATCCATTGAAAACTCTAATGTTAAAAGTAAAAAATTTAAAATAAGTGTTCCTTGGTTTATTATAGGGTTCTTTATACTAAGCATTATTAATTCTTTAGGAATAATACCAGTATCAGTGGCAAAATTAGCTAAGTTTATAAGTGGACAATTTGAAATAATAGCTTTAGCTGCTATAGGAATGAGAGTTAAATTTAAGGAGTTAATAAATGAAGGATCTATTTCATTCTTATATGGATGTTTAGTAAGTACATGCCAAATAATTATTGCGATTACATTAATTAAATTATTAGGTATATGATTACAATAATTGAATAAAATCTCTGTTTAATGTATAATACTTCTATGACAAATAGAAGTATTTTTCATTTTAGGAGAATACTTAATACGTTTTTAAGGGGGCATACATATGGAAAAGATAAAAATGACGACACCATTAGTTGAAATGGATGGAGACGAAATGACAAGAGTCTTATGGAAGGCAATTAAAGATGAACTTTTACTTCCTTTTGTGGACTTAAATACAGAATATTATGATTTGGGGTTAGTTCATAGAAATGAAACAGATGATAAAGTAACATCAGATGCTTCATATGCTATTAAAAAGTACGGAGTAGGTGTTAAGTGTGCAACAATAACACCAAATGCTGCAAGAGTAAAAGAATATGATTTAAAAGAAATGTGGAAAAGTCCAAATGGTACAATAAGAGCAATCTTAGATGGTACAGTGTTTAGAGCACCTATTATTGTAGATGGTATTAAACCATATGTAAGTAATTGGACAAAACCTATAACTATAGCAAGACATGCTTATGGAGACATTTATAGAGATGTAGAAATGAAGATACCTGGAAAAGGTAAATGTGAATTAGTGTATACAGCAGAAGATGGAACTGAATCTAGAGAACTTATACATAATTTCGATGGAGAAGGTGTTGTACTTGGAATGCATAATTTAACTAAGTCTATATCATCATTTGCAAGATGTTGTTTTAATTATGCGTTAGATATAAAACAAGATTTATGGTTTGCAACTAAAGATACTATATCAAAGAAATATGACCATACATTTAAGGATATTTTCCAAGAAATATTTGATGCTGAATATAAAGAAAAATTTGAAGAAGCAAAAATAGAATATTTCTATACTTTAATAGATGACGTTGTTGCAAGAGTTGTAAGATCAAATGGTGGAATGATTTGGGCTTGTAAGAATTATGATGGAGATGTAATGAGTGATATGGTAGCTACTGCTTTTGGATCATTAGCTATGATGACTTCAGTATTAGTATCACCAGAAGGTAATTATGAATATGAAGCAGCTCATGGAACTGTTCAAAGACATTACTATAAACACTTAAAAGGTGAAGAAACATCTACTAACTCAATAGCAACAATCTTTGCTTGGTCTGGAGCTCTTAGAAAGAGAGGAGAACTAGATAATAATAAAGAACTTATGGATTTTGCTGATAAGTTAGAAAAAGCTTCATTAAAAACAATTGAAGATGGAGTAATGACTAAAGATTTAGCTCTTCTTACAAGTAAAGAAAATGTAACAACTACTAATAGTTTTGAATTTATTAAGGCAATTAGAGAAAGACTTGAAGCTATGCTTTAATTAATAAAAGTAAAATACCTATATAGGGATAACTATCCTTGATATAGGTATTTTTTTGCTTTTGAGCCTGTAAATAATTTTGTGTATTCTTATCTTTTTCTTAGAAATAATCAAAATTATTGAATCTTATTTATTAAACAATTTTGTCTGAAATTG
>NZ_FPBY01000262.1 GCF_900116755.1 Clostridium sp. DSM 8431 | reverse complement strand
CTTCAACTGAATATTTAAATTTTCTTCCCATAAAAAAATACCTCCAAAGTAGAGTTTGGTTATTTACCATGTCTACTTTAGAGGTATCATATCAGTTATAAAAACAACTAAAGAGAATCCTACGTTAATAAATGAGTTGTGTGACCCATATGCTTCAATAATAGATGTAGATGAAGAAAATATTAATGAGAAGCCTATTGGAACAGGACCTTTTAAAGTAGAAAGCTTTGATTATACAAGTGCTAGTACTTTCGTTAAAAATAATGATTATTGGAATGGAGATGTAAAGCTTGATTCTTTAAAAGTTATATCAATAACAGATTCAGACATACTTTCAATGGCACTTCAATCTGGAGAAATAGATGCAGCCCAAGGTTTATCTTATGCTATGATAGATCAGTTCTCTAAAGACAATAAATATAAAATAGATACAGTAGATACTTCTAGAGTTATGGTCTTATATTTTAATGAGGAAAATAAATTACTAAAAAACTATAAGATTAGACAAGCAATTAATGCTATTATAGATAGTAATAAAGAGAAATATTGTTCTTCAATTTTAAATAATCAGGCAAAGCCAGCTTTAGGGATGTTTTCTAGTAATACTAACTATGCATTGAAGGAAGAGAAAAGTAGTTTAACTAAAGAAGAGGCTATTCAAATTTTAAAAGAAGAAGGGGCAGTAGGTCTAAGTAATAAAGGAAAAGCATTAAGATTAGTTACATACTCATCTAAACCAGAGTTACCTAATGTTGCACAAGCTATTCAATATGATTTGGGAAGCGCAGGAATAGATGTGGAAATTAGCATTAAAGAAAATATTGATGATTTTTTAAGTACAGGTGACTTTGATTTAGCATTATACTCAAATATAACTTCTTCCACTGGAGATTCAGCAGCATATTTAGCTAATGTAGTAAAAACCAATGGAAGTTTAAATTATGGCTCCTATAAAAATGAAGAAGTTAATAAGTTAATTGATAAGTTAAATACTGAATTGGATAAGAGCATTAGAGATAAGACTGCTATTGAAATTCAAAAGATTGTGCTTAAAGATGAGGCATATAATTTTATTGCACATATGAAGATGAGTTTTGTAATGAAAAGTAATATTAAAGGATTAACTCCACATCAAACAGATTATTATGAATTTAATGCTGATACATATATAGAATAGGTGAATAGTATGGAGACATTATTAGAGGTAAAAAACTTAAAATTGAGTAATAAAGATATAGAGATATTAAAGGATATATCTTTTAGTTTAAAAAAAGGTGAAATTCTTGCTGTAGTTGGTGAAAGTGGGTGTGGCAAGAGTACTTTAAGCAGAGCGTTAACTCAGATGATGGGGCATGATGAGAAAATAATAGATGGAGAAATTATTTTTGATGATAAAAATATTTTAAAGCTTCCAAGTGAAGAAAAGAGAAAGCTTTTAGGAAAAGAAATAGGAGTTATTCTTCAAAATCCAGGTTCTACTTTAAATCCTATAAGGAAGATAGGAAAGCAATTTGTAGAGGTATTAAAAAGTCATATGAAAATAAGTAAAAAGGAAGCTTTAAAAACTGCCGAGAATCTTTTAGAAAAGCTTAATTTTAAAGAGGCTTCTTGCATTTTAAATAGCTATCCTTTTGAATTAAGTGGAGGTATGAGACAGAGAATAGCCTTAGCTTTAGCTGTAATTATGAAGCCTAAAATTTTAGTGGCAGATGAACCAACTAGTGCTTTAGATACAGCTTCTCAATATGCTGTAGTTAAGGAGCTTATAAGTCTTAGAGATAATTTTGATACAAGTATAATTGTAGTTACCCATAGTATGAAGGTTGTATCTATGATGGCAGATAAGGTTGCAGTTATGTATGGTGGGAAGATACTAGAATTTGGAGATAAGGAGGCTGTAATGGAAAAACCAAGCCATCCTTATACTAAAGCTCTTATAAATGCTGTTCCGAAGATAGGTGGAAATGTTCCTAAAGGATTAAAGGGAAGTCCACCAAAGTTTTCTGATAAGATTGAGGGATGTATTTTTAAGAAGAGATGCCATTCAAAGAATGAACACTGTGGAAATACAGATCAAAAATTAAGGATGGTAGATGATACAAGATGGATAGCCTGCAGCTTAGAAGAAAAACTGGAGATTAGTGAAAATGTGTGAGTTAATATTAGAGTGTAAGAATATTAAAAAGGAATATAAGAAGAAAAATCATTCACATATAGCTTCTAATAATATATCTTTTACTCTAAGTAAAGGAGAGGTATTAGGTATTGTTGGTGAAAGTGGATGTGGGAAGAGTACTTTAGCTAATATTATAATGAATCTTGAAAAGGCAGACTCAGGAGAAGTTATTTTAGAGGGCAAAGATATAAGTAAGGCTAAAGGCAAAGAATTAAAAAGTGTTTATAAAGAAATACAGATGGTTTTTCAAAATGCACAGGGTTCCTTTGATCCTAGAATGACTATTGGGGAATCTATTAGTGAATTTGTATGTAGTTTATGCTCAAAAACTAAAGAAGATAGAGAAAACTATGTAGATGACTTATTAAACTTAGTAGGTCTTCCTTTAGAATTTAAATATAGATATCCAGGAGAGCTTAGTGGAGGTCAATGTCAAAGAGCAGCAATAGCAAGGGCACTAGCAGCTCATCCTAAGGTGCTTATATGTGATGAGGCTACAAGTGCTTTAGATGTATCAGTTCAGGCACAAATTATTGAGCTTTTAATAGATATGAAAAAAAAGTTTGGAATATCTTATATATTTATTTCGCATGATTTAGCTTTAGTTAGTAGTTTTTGTGATAAGGTCATAGTTATTAAAGATGGAAATATAGTAGAGTCTGGAGATGCTCATGAAGTAATTAGTAATCCTAAGCATGAGTATACAAAAGAACTTTTAAGATATATTTAAAAAAGGCTGTATTTTTAAATAGAGTGATAAGTAAAACTAGCTATTCAAATATAGGTGGACGTCCTTTAAAGTTCGTGCTTAAATAAGGACGTTCTCCTTTTATATTTATTGGATTTTCATCAAATTTTGAGAA
>NZ_FPBY01000265.1 GCF_900116755.1 Clostridium sp. DSM 8431 | reverse complement strand
GGAGAACATCCTTATTTAAGCACGAACTTTAAGGGACGTCCACCTATATTTGAATAGCTAGTTTTACTTATCACTCTATTTAAAAATACAGCCTTAATTTTTATATTATTCTTAGCATTTCTTTAGAAAACATATAATTTAAGTCTTTATGTTTTTCTTTAACTTTCTTTTTAGAAACTAAATACCTTTCCTTTTCATCTCTAATATCAAAAACATTATAAAAAACCTCTTCAGGAAAATAACTTATATATCTACTTATATTATCTGCATCTTGAATTAAGCGTATATAATACTTATATTTTTCATCATCACTTCCATGAGAACCATGCTTTCTTATCATATTTTCTATTATTAAAATATCCTTTGGCTTAATTTCTAGTACTTTACTACTTTCTGTATATAAAGCTATATCTTTAAGAATATCTTTTAAAGTATCTGCAGCCACATCGGCATGATGATATTTATCTTTTTTTATATCATGAAGAAGAGCTGCTACACATATATAATCATATTTAATCATCATTTCTTCTTTGTACTTTTCAGGTATATCATCTTCTAAACAATTTTCTAAAATATATAAAGATAAATTTGCAACCAATATGCTATGAAAAAACCTAAAACCAGCTTTTTTATTTCTATCACACTCAAAAGTATTTTCTAATAATATATGTTTTGTATATTTATAAACATCTTCTATAAGTTTCATTTTTTCAATCCATTTTTAACTCTACTTCCAAACTCCTTATCAGCTTTAAAAAAGTATTCAATAACTTTATTTTGAATAGATTCTGGTACTTCCCATAATTCACTTAATATATTATCAACTAAGGCACATCTATCCTTCTCGCATAAGGACCTATATCTTTCACCAGCTTGAGGAATATCATTTCCAACTATGTCATAATTACCTTCATCAGTATAAAACTTAACTGAAAAGCCTCTAGGGTCTCTTACTGTATCTGCAGAACCTCTTCCTCCAATTACTGTTGAAAATCTTACAAACACAGGCGTCTTTTTATTATCTTCACTTAAAAAGTCTGCTGAGGTATACTTTTTCATACTTTTATAGCATTTAAAATATCCATGTGCCCCTGCTCCTTTTGCATGTACAACTCTTTCAGGAATTCTCTCTCTATCAAATTGAGCTATCTTATCTAAAAGACCTATATCCTCTAATAACACTGGTCCATCATTACCTATGGTTTTTGAATTTTCATCATCCTCTATTAAATTACCATGACTAGTAGTTAAACACTTTTTTTCTTCTTCAACTTTATTTCCATAGCCTTTCTTTTTCAATTTAAAGCCCCCTATTTATATATTATACTTACTTTATTCATTAAAGGCTTATTTAGTTACATTAGTCTATAAATTTTATATTTATACATTTAATTTGTATACAAGTTATATATAACATTCTAATTTTATCTTGTTTTTTTAAGTTTTTACATGGTAATTATATATTTTTTGACCAAATCCTTATAATATTTATACATTTCTTTAGTTGATTTAATTTCTTGTATACTATATTATAAATAAAAGGCGTTCTTTTTAGAAAATAAAAAATTATAAGTAGGTGAGCTAATGACAAATCTTTTAGACGAAGCTAACAGATGTCTTACATGTAAAAATGCTAGGTGTCAAAAAAATTGTCCTATAAATACTTCTATTCCAGAAGTCATAACTCTTTATAAAGAAGGAAAAATAGAAGAAGCAGGAGAAATTTTATTTAACAACAATCCTTTATCTGCTATATGTGCGATTGTATGTCCTCATGAAAATCAATGTAAAGGAAATTGTATACGTGGAATAAAAGGAGAACCAATTCACTTCCACGAAATTGAGTGTGAAGTTTCAACAAAGTACTTAGAGAATGTTAAATTTGAAAAATCAGAAAATAACGGAACTAAAGTAGCTGTAGTTGGTGCTGGTCCAGCAGGTATAACAGTTGCATTTGAACTTGCTAAAAAGGGCTATGATGTAACTATATTTGAGAAAAACGAAAAAATCGGTGGAATTTTAACTTATGGAATTCCTGCTTTCAGACTTCCAAAATCTTATATAACTTTACTTGAAAAACATTTAAAAGAATTAGGAGTAAAAATTAAAATAAACTCTTTAATTGGTAAAGTTATTACTTTAGACAACTTATTTGAAGATGGCTTTAAGTCAATATTCATAGGTACAGGTGTATGGAATCCTAGAAAACTTAATGTTCCTGGTGAAAGCCTTGCACACGTTCACTATGCCATTGATTACTTAAGAAGTACTGCTCTTTATGATTTAGGAGATAACGTAGTTGTTATTGGTGCAGGTAATGTTGCTATGGATGCAGCTAGAAGTGCAAAATTCAATGGTTCAAAAAATGTACATGTTTATTACAGACGTGACTTCTCTGATATGACAGCTACAAAGCATGAAATTCAAGAAGCAAAAGAAGAAGATGTTATCTTTAACACATTTAAAGCTCCTGTTAAAATTACAGAAGAAGGTGTTGAATTCGTTGATACTAAGAAGCAAGAAAATAGCGATGGTTCAGTAAGCTTAGTTACAATTGAAGGCAGCAATACTCTTGTAAAATGTGATTCTGTTCTTATTGCAACAGGTCAAGTTCCAAGAGATACTATTGTAAAGAATAATACAGGTCTTGAAGTTAAGAGAGGTGGTCTTCTATTAACTGACGATAACGGACAAACTACTAGAAAAGGTGTTTATGCATGTGGAGATGTGTCTCATGGTGCAAAAACTGTTATAGAAGCAGTAGTAGCTGGTAAACAAATTGCTTCATCAATAGATGAATATCTTAAATCTGAAGCATAATATAAACAGAAAGGGGATGTAAAAAAACTCTCCTAAAAAGAAAATCGCTGTAGGCATTAAACTTACAGCGATTTTTTGGTAAAATTAAATTATGATACCAAA
>NZ_FPBY01000266.1 GCF_900116755.1 Clostridium sp. DSM 8431 | reverse complement strand
TAAAGTAGTAGGTGATTTATTCACTACAAAATAGGACACGATGAATAAGGAAAAATCTCGATATGGGTATAATTGTCCATATTTTGAGTAGCAGTATTTTATAAATGAATTTATCAAACTTTAACTTCAAAATTTTTTTAATAAAAATAATTGCTTTTTTATGGGACTGTTCATAGTCCAAGCAGGTGTTACACTTTTCTTATCAATAAATATTGGTTCTGATCCATTTACAGTATTTACTCAAGGTTTATCTAAACTTCTAAACATCACCCCAGGAAATTCCAATAGACTTATAACTTTTATTCTTCTTATACTTCTTACAATCTTCTATAGAAAAGTTATAAATATAGGAACTATACTTGCTATGATTTTTGCAGGTCCATTTTTAGACCGTATGCTAAATATTTATTCTAGTATTCCTTTTGAAGCTTATAGTTTTCCATTAAGAATAATATTATTTTTTGTAGCTTCGGTAATTATTGCTATTGTTTTTCCTATACTTAAAGCCCCGAGTTTAGGTGTTGCTCCAAATGATTCTGTTTACTTAGCTTTTTCAGAGCTATTTCATAAACCTTATGGAATAGTAAGGATATTTATAGATGCTATTTTCTTAATTTTAGGTTTTATATTTGGAGGTATTGTTGGTGTTGGTACAATTATATGTTTAGCATCCCTTGGTCCAATAATGGGATTCTTTCTAAAAATATTAGAACCAATCATATCTCCTTATGTTAATAATTAAGGCTATATTTTTAAATAAAGTGATAAGTAAAACTAGCTATTCAAATATAGGAGAACATCCCTTAAAGTTCATACTTAAATAGGGATGTTCTCCTTTTATATTTATTTGGTACTACTAACAAAAGATTTTCTACAAGTATTGCATAGATACCTTTGAGTTTCTTTGTTTCTACCATTTTTAACTATGTATTTATTTTTGCAATGAGGGTAAATTAATTCTGTTATCTCATCACTATTTGAAATATTAATTAGGATAATTATATCTATTAATAATTTTTTTGGGCCACCTTACTTAAAAGCTTTATATTTTTTAATTTTAAAATAGCTATACGAACACAAATTAATCACTTCCTAACAATCATATGTTTAGATAGCCGCCTATTTTTATCACTTTTATTCATAATACAGTCTTAATTTTTATATATAATTATTAAAATTTATGTCTTTTAATATATATTTTTTCGACTTTTATCCATTTTTTTCTTGAAAATCTTTATATTGTATACTAAACTAATATAGTATTACGCACTTTAGAGATACAATGTATCTCTTTAATTTTATATACATAAAGATTAACAGTTTGGGGTATAAACATGAAAAAATATGATGATGGACTAATGACAGAAGGAGCTATCGGAAGACAGCTTATTAATTTTGCATTCCCTCTTCTTCTAGGGAATCTTTTTCAACAACTTTATAATACTGTAGATTCAATTATTGTTGGACAATTTATTGGAGATGAAGCTTTAGCAGCTATAAACTCTTCTTTTCCTTTAATTAATCTCATAATAAGTTTTCTTTTAGGAATTTCAGTAGGTGCTGGAGTTATTATCTCACAACATTATGGGGCCAAAGAAACTTCTAAATTACAAAATGCTATACATACAACACTAGCATTCTCATTTGTTTCAGGAATATTCTTAACCTTTTTTGGTATATTCACTTCTCCCGTAATACTAAAATTTATGGGTACTCCTGAAAATGTTATGATTCAATCTAACATCTACTTAAAACTTTATTTTGCTGGAGTTTCAGGGGTAATAGTTTATAATATGGCAAGTGGTATTTTACGTGCTGTAGGTGATTCAAAAAGACCTTTATATTTCCTAATAGTATCTTCAGTGCTAAATATACTTTTAGATTTACTATTTATTGCTGTATTAAAAACTGGAGTTGCTGGCGTGGCAATAGCAACTTCTATTTCTCAAATAGTAAGTGCTATTTTAACATTACTTGTCTTAATTAAAAGTAAGGATGTTTATAAAGTAGAAATAAATAAAATAAGATTTTCTAAGAAAGAACTTCATAGAATAATAAAACTAGGTCTTCCAAGTGGTCTTCAAAATGCAGTAGTATCTTTTTCAAATGTTATTGTACAAACTAATATAAATAATTTTGGAGATATAGCTATGGCAGGCTGTGGTTCCTATGCAAAGATAGATGGTTTTGCTGTTTTGCCTGTTATGAGTTTTTCTATGGCTCTTACAACCTTTATAGGTCAAAATCTTGGTGCTAAAAAGTATGATCGTGTAAAGAAAGGCGCAAAAATTGGTATTATCTTAAGTTTACTAACAACAGTTTTTCTTATAGTATTACTTAAAATATTTACTCCTTATTTTTTAAAATTCTTTTCTTCTGATGAAAGCGTAATTAGTTATGGAATTTTAATGATGAAAATACTATGTCCTGCATATATATTCTTGTCTTTATCCCATGCTTTCACTGGTATACTTAGAGGTGCTGGTTTAACAAAGATACCTATGTTTGTAATGATATCTTGCTGGTGCATACTTAGAATAGCCTGGATAATATGTGGGGTTCATATAATTAAAAATATAATTGTAGTATTTTTAGGATATCCTATAACCTGGACTTTAAGTGCCTTAATGCTATATATCTATTATAAAAAAGCAAATTGGATTAACCCTTAAAATAAAAAGACTCTATATAGATAAATAGTTTCTTCTATATAGAGTCTAATTAATTTTGGCTGTATTGTGAATAAAAGTGATAAAAATAGGCAAGTATCTAAACAAATGATTATAAGGAAGTGATTG
>NZ_FPBY01000267.1 GCF_900116755.1 Clostridium sp. DSM 8431 | reverse complement strand
TAAATTCTTCTGAATAAGTTTTTCCTTTCATAAATTACCTCCAATAATTACTATATTTAGTATAACCTATACTAATATGCTTTGTCCAAATAATTCTCGGGGCTTAAGAGGTGTGAGAGGTCGGTAATCAAAATAATTGATTACCTCCTACTCGATTAGTCTACTATATTATCACTACGTATTTTTTACTAACATTTATATGGTAAAAATCACATAATGAATGTAATTCTTATTTGACATTAAAAAGAGTTTTATGATAAGAGTTATAAGTAGAGTTTGGAATTGTGAGGAGTGGACACTAAAAACTATTGTGTAGTTCCCAAAAGTAAATAATAGTAATGTTAAGAAATAATAATATATAAAAATAAATTGTAATAATTAATGGCTACATATGATGAAAATTAATAGTATATATAGATATCTATTTTAGGAGACACACTATGGAATATAATAGTAATTTGACAACTTTTGATTATATAACAAAAAAACAATTACTAGATGGGCAGCAACTTTCAATCCTTATTTTTATTTATTCAATTTTAATGGTATATGAAGGAATACTTCAACAAAAAGAAGTTGCCAAAGCTGAATATAATAATGAAAAAATAGAAGGTATTAATCCTCAAGAGACAATTAATACAGCTCTAAATATACTGTTCTTTGCACAGTTTCTTACAACACTAATAGGATTTCGGCAATATAATTATTTGTATAATAAATCAATAAATGGAGAGTATGAAAACTCTTTAGATCCTAATAGATATACTAATATAGGCAATTTACTTTGGCTTATAGGAATATATTTTTTAATTAAAGGTGCCGAAGAAATTTAAAAAAAGAAGTGCTTTTTATTATGCATATATAGTGTTTATTAATGATTAAGGCCTTTTTGTATTTAAAAAGAGGCCTTAAGAAAAAATTATACCAATATAAAAATAATTTAGACTTTATAGAAAACTATAGAATGCTTGATGAAGATTTAGATAGAAGAGTTGGAGTAGAAATTCAGAGAGACAAATACAAGAAGTTTAATTTATTAGATAAGATTAATGAAGCAATTGTAGTATAAAGATAAAAAACCAATTGGTGGTGGTGCTATAAGAGCTTATGATGAAGAAAGAGTAGAACTTAAGAGAATTTTTATAATACCAGAAGCTCAAGGAAAAGGTGTAGGTACAGAACTAGTAGAAAATCTTATTAAATGGGGAAGAGAATTGGATATAAATCAATTATCCTTGAAACTGGAAAAATACTTGCTGAATCATGTCATGTATATAAAAAATTAGGTTTTGAAGAGATACCTAATTATGGTCCATATATAAATGTGCCAGAATCATTATATATGAGTAAAAAACTGTAAGTTAAATAATGGAGATAATGCTTATTTAAAAGGAATATCATGGTATAATATAGAATGTATTTAAAAATTTTCTGGTAATTATCTAGAGCAATAAGCTTAAATTAAATTTTACTTAATAAGGAGGAGTTTTTATGAAAAAAATATTATTATTGGTAGGGGACTTTACAGAAGATTATGAAGCAATGGTTCCATTTCAATTATTGCAAACACTTGGATGTGAAGTAGATGCAGTATGTCCAGATAAAAAGGAAGGAGAAGTTGTTAAGACAGCTATCCATGATTTCTTAGGAGATCAAACTTATACTGAAAAACAAGGACATAATTTTATGTTAAATAAATCATTTGATAAGATTAATGTAAATGAATATGATGGGTTATATATTTCAGGAGGAAGATCACCTGAATATTTAAGATTAGATGAAAGAGTTCTTGATATAGTGAAGCATTTCTTAAAGGAAAATAAACCATTAGGAGCTGTATGTCATGGACCACAAATTTTAGTTGCTACAGGAATGCTTAAGGGAAGAAAGCTTACTGCTTATCCTACAGTTAAGCCAGAAATTATATCTGCTGGAGGAGAATTTGTAGATGTTGAAGGCGATGTAGCAATAACTGATGGAAATTTAGTTACTTCACAATCTTGGGCAGCACATATTTCTATAATGAAGGCTTTTATTAAGGTACTAGAAATATAGAGAAATTATTAATCATGAGTATATGCAAAGAATGTTATAGTGACAATAATAGAATAACTCCACTTCTTAGCCCTTTAGATTGTTTAAAAAATCATACACAATATATCTGTGGTTCTTGTAGGCGATGCATATGTATAGAACATGATAAAAAAAGAGGGTTACAAAGGTGGAACTTTCCATTTAAATCATTAGAAATTGCTAAGCTATATTTAAGGACAGCAGATTATACAATGAAAAAGAGTTGTGGAATATATGAAATAAAGAGTGATTCAGGACGGATATCATATAAAATATTTGCAGAAATTGAAGACTTAAAAATGTTTTTAAAAAAGAATAAAAATAAAACTTGTGAAGAAATGAAACCTGTATATATAAATAAGGAATATGCTGAGTTTAATAATACACAAGTAAGAAAATTATCAGAGCAAGAAGTAGAAGAATATATGAATCAAAGATAAATGTAACATAATTATTTGATTTTGGGTGAGTCTACTGTTTATCTGGATGTGGATGCTACGAAGGAGCTTAAGAGGTTTTTGAAGGAGTTTCAAAAAATAAGGGGATGTAAAAAAACTCTCCTAAAAAGAAAATCGCTGTAGGCATTAAACTTACAGCGATTTTTTGGTAAAATTAAATTATGATACCAA
>NZ_FPBY01000268.1 GCF_900116755.1 Clostridium sp. DSM 8431 | reverse complement strand
AACGCACTTGCATTCGAGTTGTCTTCCTATCGGGACGGCGACGCAGGCTTCTTTCAGCCTGCCGGCTCAGCAAACATGCTGGGCGAACAAAAAAATAGCAAGAATATCTTCTCGCTATACTTATAAATTTATTGAATTTTTATTATTTCTTGCTATTAATTTTAAACATTCCATTTTTAAATACTTTTAATCCATTAGTGTTTTCTTCCTCAGTCCAAAAACTTTTCATCTTCCTAGCTTCATCATGAAAAGAGCTTTCCTTATTTGATGATGAAATTATTTTTCTTAAATTATCTGTTTGCCATCTATAATAATCTCTATTCATAGATGCTAAAAGATTTTTTTGGTTGCTAAAAATAAAATCAGGCCCTGACATATCTCTTTCTAGACGCCTTAAAACATTTAAATTTTCTCCTCCATCCATTATGCAAAAATATCCATAATCATTAACGCTTCTAATTAGGCGGCCATAAACTTGCTTAAGTTTAATACATATTTCTGGATAGTTAACATCATTATAAGTTCTATTTTTGTAAGTAGTTATAGCTTTTAATAAAGGTTCTTCAAGATTTTTATTAGGTATTTTATCTAAAATAACGCAGGTTAAAGCATCTCCTGGCACATCAATACCTTCAAAAAAGCCCTTACTTCCTAAAATAATAACTTTCCTCTTCTTATCATTTAAATATTTAATAGACTTTTTATGAGTATGCACTTCAAAGGCAGTGTTCTTAGTAAGTTCTAACAATTCTTCTTCAACCTTTTTCCGTCTAAGATTATTGGTGAATAAAACCATAATATGACCATTAAGCTTTTGGCTAATATTAAAGATAAATTCAGCACTATTTTTCGGAAATTCTAAGGAATTATATCTTCCTATATCATTCATTACAAAAATTTTGGTTTTTCTCTTTAAATCAAAGGTTTTAGGAACAGTAAGTTCTGATGCATCCCTTTGACCTAAAGTATATTTTATTGTATTAAAAGAATTATTTATTCTCATAGTTGCAGAAAGAAAAGTTGTACTTTTTACATCCTTTAAAATATGTTCATTAAACATTTCATCTATATTTAAAGGAGTGTTAGTAAGTCTAAAATAGCTATAATTATTTGATATTTCTAAGGTTTTTGCAGTTTTTCTTTTATTATCATCTTCAAGAAAAGCATCTATAGTATTAAAAGCTTCTTTAAGCTTAGTAATATAATTATTTATCTTAATATACTCACGATCATCTTTTCCTTCTTCACCCTCAAGGGTTATATTATTAAAATATCTATTTAAAAGGCTGTAAAGTCCATAAATTCTTTCCTTCACATTAGATATAAAAGGTCTTAAAGAATCTATCTTAGATTTTAAATTAATAGGTGGAAGATTAAATTCACATTTAAAGCTGTAATCCCCTCCAGCAAGTTTAAGTTCAATTGCCTTATTTAAAAGAATAGACATATAGGTTTCAATTTCTTTAACCCAGTACTTTATCTTTTCAAGTTCTATACTTTCTCTCATTCCATTTTGAGCATTTAAATTTGTAAACTGTCTGTATATTGTGGGTTCCTTTTCATATAAATTCTTTAAAGATTCAGTAAAATCATAAGATGAAAATTCTTCTGAAAAGAAATCATAACATTTATCCATAAGGTTATGAGCCTCATCAATTATAAGATGAGTTATCTTCTTCTTTTCTGAGTAGGGCCAGCTAGCAAGAAGAGAATGATTAACTACTGTTATATTTTCACTTGGAAGCTCATTATACCTCTTTTTAAGAAGACATTTTCTATGACACTTTTCAATGTTACATTCCTCATTATCACATACTATATCTGAAATGTAGTCTCCTAAAGAAAAATGATTATATGACCAGTAATTTATATTTTCTATATCTCCATATAAACCATCTTTACATAATCTCTTTAAAAATACCTCTGCTAAAACTCCATAAATACTAGTATCAAAATTAGAATACTTAGAGAGCCTATCAACACATATATAATTTCCTTTTCCCTTAATTGCTCCATAATTAAGTTTATCTTCTAAATTAAGCTTATGAAGAATGCTTGGAATATCCCTTTGTATAAGCTGACTTTGAAGTTCTTTAGTATCGGTTGAAATTATAAAGGATGCATCTTCATTTTTATGAGTATCCTTATTTTTATACGCCTTAAGAGCTGCAATTAAAACATAGGCAAAGGTTTTACCACTTCCAGTTGGAGCTTCAATAAAAATCTTTTCTTCCTTTTCAATGTTTTCTCTAATTTTTCCTGCAAAATCTCTTTGGCTTTCTCTATATTGATACACAAAATCATTTCCATTATTCCATATTTCACTTCTCTTTAGAAGATCTTCATTTTCATCATAAGATATTTTTATTTTCTTTAAGTTTGGCTTTATAACCTTATTATCTTCATAATTAACATAATCATAATCTTCATAAGTAAACATTAATGGCTTTTCTAAATACTTAGTCCAATTCCACCTATTTTTCAAACCATAATCTAATGCTAATATAGTAAACATAGATTTTTTCTTTTTCTTACTACCATTACTTTCTTCTCTTTCCCACTGCCTTAGTAAAATTGAGTTTACACAAACCATAAGCTTAGTACATTCATCAAGATTTTCTCCTTCTTTAGCCTCATAAATATTAGTTATTTCATGCATAAGAATGTCTAATGAATATTCTTTTTTC
>NZ_FPBY01000313.1 GCF_900116755.1 Clostridium sp. DSM 8431 | reverse complement strand
AGGTACAAAAGATACCAGGAAATTTGAGTGATATAGAAATCTCGGCTTTTCGAAGCCTTGATATATAAGGGTTAAGAAATATGATTAACCCTATTAATATTATTTAAGGGAGGTGACAATATGCCGATTAAGATACCAGAAGAATTACCGGCGTATTCAGTATTAAGGGATGAAAATATCTTTGTAATGAATAATAGAAGGGCAGATACGCAAGATATAAGACCTTTAAGAATAGCTATATTAAACTTAATGCCTAAGAAGATACAGGCAGAAAATCAAATTTTACGATATTTATCAAATACACCATTACAGGTGGAGATAAAACTTATACAAACTAAGAGTTATACTTCACAAAATACACCAGCAGAACATTTGCATAAATTTTATAATTATTTTGATGATATTAAAGATGAAAAGTTTGATGGCTTAATAATAACAGGAGCTCCTGTTGAAAAGATGCCTTTTGAAGAAGTTGCTTATTGGAAAGAACTAGAGAAAATAATGGAGTGGAGTAACAGCCATGTATTTTCTACTCTTCATATATGCTGGGCATCTCAGGCAGGATTATACTATCACTATAATATACCTAAATATTTATTAGATAAGAAAATGTTTGGAGTTTTCTCTCATGTAGTGACAGATGAAAAGGCTGAACTTACTAGAGGATTAAGTGATAATTTTTATGCTCCTCATTCAAGACATACTGAAGTGAGAAGATGTGACATTGAGAAGATTCCTGAACTAGAGATACTTTCAGAATCAGATGATGCTGGAGTATTTATTGTAAGAACAAGAGATAATAGAAAAATATTTATAACAGGGCATTTAGAATATGATAGAAATACATTAAAAGATGAGTATATCAGGGACTTAGAAAAGGGGAGTCATATAGATATACCTGAAAATTATTTCCCAGATAATAATCCAGATTTAAGACCTATTATGAGATGGAGGGGAAGTGCACATATAGTATTTACAAACTGGTTAAATTATTGTGTATATCAGAATACTCCATTTAATATAAATGATATAGATAAATAGTTAAAGGATATTTATGAAGTATTTTAAAGACTCTCAAGTTTTAAGAAATGAAAATAATGAATTAGAAATTTCATGGAATATGGAAGATGTAAGTGAAGTTGGGATTTTTTCATTAATTGATGGAAGTGAGGAATTTATAGCAAAGAGTAGGCTGAGTAAATTTAAAGCTAAAGATTATTATAAAAACAAAAGATGTCTTTTTGTACTTAAATCAAATAATTATCATTATGAAATTGTAGGAGAAAAACTTCTTCCTTTAGAAGGAACTCATAATTTCATAGATTTAGGTGGATATAAAAGTGAAGATGGAAGAAGAGTTAAGTGGAATTTATTATATAAATCAGATAAGATTTCAAATCTTACTGAAAAAGATGTGCTTTATATAAAAAATCTGAAGATAAAAACTATATTTGATTAGAATGGCTACACTTAACTCGTGACTTTAGTCATGAATTAGTAGTCAGAGATAGTCAGCATATAGAGAAATCTATATGTAGAGATAGG
>NZ_FPBY01000274.1 GCF_900116755.1 Clostridium sp. DSM 8431 | reverse complement strand
AGTTATTAAATTGGAAAGTTTAAAAGTATGATGTTATATACTAATGATATTCAACTAACATTGGAAAGAACCAAATCATAAGTATAAAATACAATAGTTGTTTCAATATAATTCTTTGCATTTATAGCACCCACATCAAGCATAATACAATAATCATTAATTTCATTAAAGAAATCAATATACCTATTATAAGTATTTAGAAAACTTTCTTCTATTTCCTGATCACTTGCATTTGATTTAATTTTTATAGTTAAATTGGTCAATGAATCATTAAACTTTATCCTTGCCTTTTTAACATTTTCATATAATGCACTGGCTTGTATAGTATCTAGTTGTACTTTCTCAACTTTTTCTCTAATTTCATCAGTCTTTCTATTTTTCCATATTGTATAAATAAGTGAACCTAAAGATATTAAAGCTGTGAAGCCCATTATACATAACTGTATTATTACTCCAGTTTCCATTTCTATCTCCCTATATTTTTATTTTGTTAAACTTTTCAGCATAGACAACAAATAATTCATATTACTATGGTCTTCATCTTGAATGTATATTGGTCTACCACTAAACCTTTGATATAAATAATTATGTATCTCTTCATCAGTTGTTTCTTCATCAACTAATTTATAAGAATTATCTTTATACCATTGTAACACCTCTTGAATTTCATCACTTGTTAACTTCAACCCATATTTCTTAAAAATATATAATGCTAGTTGTTCCATAATTTCGCCTCCCACTTTCATTTTATTGTATATTTTACCATATTTTTAAATATTTATAAATACATAGTTTTTCTTCTGGTTGAGCTTGGACACGTTTCTAATAGACATAGCTTACCCTGTATTTCTACAAGGTAATGCATTTATCTTCTGTATATCGCTATTGTATCTCTTGTTTGACTTTCTGACTTACTAACTGCTACTTTAACACCTACAGTCTACCCATAGGCAACATAACAGCCCCTGACGTTATCACGTCTAGACTTCCACCCCAGCTAATTTCTAAAGTGGTCAGCTGTACCCACTTAAAGCAATAGGCAAAGTCAGTTTACCTACTCCTGCTGTATTTTCTGCATTGGCTACAGCTCACCTACTAGATATATTTATAGTAGTTCTAGTTGCTAAGACTACTAACCTTCCCCTAAAAAAGGGTATAGGAAATAAAGCCTTGCATTTACCTCTTTTTTGAATTACAATTAACTTGCGATTTAGTTGTAATCTCTTTATGAAGAGGTGCAAAGTTTTATAAAACAATATTTAGTTTTAGTAGTTACCATTTTAGTGTGGTAGCTATTTTTTTTTTTTCAGCTTAATAAAGTTACTATTAAACTCCTGTAGAATGTTATAGTTATCTACTTCTGCTTTAATATCAGAAATCAGCACATTCAAATAATTCTGTGTTATCTGTAATGAACTATGTCCAAGTATCTTTTGAAGAACTGCTATACTATTCCCTCCTAGCACCCACTTCTTTGCAAAAGTATGTCTAAGCTTATGAATAGAAGTTGTTTCCACTCCTCTCTTCCGATTATAAGAAGCTATAGCCTGTATTGTACTGCTCTTATTTAATGGCTTTCCATAACAATTACAAAATAGCCTATCTTCTAAATCTCCATACTGGCGATACTTTAAATACTCTTTCAAGATACTCATTATCTGTTTATTCAAAGGAATGATTAATGATTTCCTATTCTTTGTATGCATTATATTAACAACTTCATCATCAAAGTTAATATCTTTAACTCTTATATTGATTAAACTACTAAGCCTTATGCCAGTAGATAAAAACATTGCCACCATAACATAATTTCTATACTCAACAAAACTACACTTGTTGATATTAGGTTTCTTCAGAAGCTTTTCTAATTCTTCATCTGTATAAGTTGCTATTGGCTGTTTATCTACCTTAGGAAGTTCCATCTTAAATGAGTTACAATATTCCTGCCTTATGTAGAAATTAATAATAGTCTTTAAATCTCTTGCATATGTAAATAATGTCTGTGAGCTGATTTCTTTATTTTTTCTAACATTAACAATAAAAGAATCAAATATAGACTTATCAATATGTGCAATTTCTATATTTTCACCAATGTACTTTATTAACTGTATGTAACTTTGTTCATAATGATTTATTGTTCCTTCCCTTAATCCTCTTGCTTTACAATTGAATAAGAAATCTTCAAAACCTTCTTTAAATGTTTTACCTTTATCCATCTTCATTCTTATCCTTTTCACTCCATCACCTCCAGTGTACTTCGTACAGTTAAATTCGCCTTAAGCGAGTGAAATTGCCTATGGCAGTATAATTTATCTACGATAAGTTAAATATTACTTCCTAATGTTGAAGGATGAAATTCTAAGGAATTTCTAAAAATATATTTCTTACTAACGACCTAGGGAGTTAGTTTCCTTCTACTAATTCGCAGAATTAATTTCGCTTGTAGTAGCAGTCACCTGCAAATTTCGCTATTCCACAGGAATAATTGTAAGCGTAAAGGATTTGGTATCTAGATATTAGAAGCGCCCTCTTGGTAAAATTTATAAAAATATAAATTTTATTCGGAGGGTACTTATGTATA
>NZ_FPBY01000276.1 GCF_900116755.1 Clostridium sp. DSM 8431 | reverse complement strand
AAAATAGGACACGTTGAATAAGGAATTAAACATGCTTTATAAAGTTTTATAAGGTTTTGGCAACGGAGAAATGGATGTAAACTGGCTTATGAAAGCAGCTGGACATACTGATAATGAAGATGTAATGAAAGCTCTACAAACAATGGAACCCCTAGGAAATACAATAGCAGATTTTTGTATTGATGAAGCTATAGATATAAGTGATTGTCTTGATAAAATTAAAGTGCCAACATTTATTTTCACAGGAGGAGATGAAATTATAGCTTATCCTAGATATTCTGAAAAACTTCATGAAGTAATTAGTGATTCTGAGCTTGCAATACTTAAGGGAGGAAGACATTTAGTATGTATTTCTGAGAAAGATAAAATTAAAGATATGGTATATGATTTTATAGATAGAAAGATATTAAAAAATAGTATTTTAATAATAAATAATGGAGATATATCTGATTAATAAAATTCAGAAATATCTCCATTTTTTAGATATTATTACTAGAAGTAGCTGTTGATTTTGAACTAGTAGTTGAATTATTCATATTTCCTTTTTGACCTCTTCCTTGGCCTCCTTTTTGGAAGTTTGATGAATTAGTAGCTCCATTTTCAGAAATATTATTTACAGTACTTGAAGTAGTAACTGTTCCGATTTTAGTTCCTCCTGAATATGAGGAATATATACCATCTTCAGAAGTTCCATCAGAAGCTCCTCCATATGAAACTGTATAAGTTTTATTAGATTCTAACTTAGGAGTAGAAATTATTACAGATGAATATGCTTTGCTTGGCGCATAAGTAATAATATTATTACCATTTTCATCTTGTACATTAATTAATGTATTAGCCTCTTTTGAAGTTAAAGTAGCATTAATTACATTTTGTGTGGATGAGCTATCTGGAGCTTCAACCATTCCTGAGCTTCCAGTTGCAACTAAAATACCACCATTAATTTGAATTTTTCCATCAGAATCTAAGGTACTATCTGCTCCTGAAACAGAACTATTAACAAGGGTAGTACCACCATTTATAAAAATAGAACCATTTGAATCAAGACCATCACCAGAAGCATCTACAGTTAAATAACCACCATTAACAGTTATATTAAGATCTGAATCGCTGACTTGTCCTGGGTTAAAAGTATCAGTTCCTGATCCATCGCTGGCATTTAAACCATCATCACTAGCTACAACCTTTACTGTACCATCATTTATAGTAATATATGATGCTTCAAGACCTTCATAAGATTTTGTTATATTTATAGTACCTCCATTTATTTCTACATTTGTATCCCCATGAATTCCTTTATCACCAGATTCAATATTGATTTCACCATTATTAATAATAGTATCAACATTTGAATGTATAGAATCATCACAGGAATTAATATTGAAAGTACCACCATCTATTTCTAAGGTTGCAGATGATTTTAGGGCTTTTTGGCTTACACTATTAGTTTCATCAGTAGATGATTCATTAGATGTATCTTTTGAAGGCATATTTGTATTTTTATTACCATTAGAAGGTGTACCCATTTTGTTATTACCATTTGGCATATTCATTTCTCCATTATTAGGAGGAGTGCCAATTTTTGTATTACCATCAGGCATAGTCATATTACCATCTAATGTAGGATTATTGCTTTTTGTAGAATTTTCGCTACCACCACCTGTTTTAATATCAAAGTTTCCATCAAGTATTATTAAGTTTGATTCAGCTTGAATTCCATCTTTCTCAGAAGTTAAATTAAAGTTTCCGTTATGGATTTCTACATAACCTGTATCTTCTTCTGTATTAGTAGAAGATATAGAATCTCCTGTAGAAGTTATATTATATGTTCCATCAGTAATTATTACAGAATCTTTTCCTTTTATGGCATCACCAAGGGAAGTTATATTATAAGTTCCACCTAAGAAGGTTAAATCATTTTTACTTTTAATGGCAGATTTATAATTTGCATTTACTGTAAGAGTACCTGTACCATTAAAAGTTATGTCATCCTTGCTAAAGATAGTTGAATCAGGTTCATCTGTATTTTCTTCAAAGTTATAGTTAGATGAATCTGTTAGAATGTTTTGAGTATTATCAGCTAGTGTAAATATAGTATCACCATTAATGATATTTATGGCTGGACCTGTAGATGAAGTTATATTAACTCCATTTAATAATATTTTTACATTCTTACTGTCTTCTGTGTTTATAATAATTTGACCATCTGATAAAGTTCCAGTTATGTTATATAAACCAGCTGAAGTTATAGTTACAGTATTATTATTATCTATAGTAGCACCTGAGTTTTCTCCATCGATAGTAATTGTATTTCCTAAATTTATAGTTGTATTAGTATCTTCTTTTGTAATAGCATCTTTGTACTTCACTTCATGAAGAGAGATTCCATTTGAGGCAGTAGCACTTTCAGTAGCTGTAGTTACAGTAGTATTATTATTCATTATTTTTGGAATCGCTATTCCGAGAGTTAGTGCTGAAGCTAGTGCTACTATACTTAAAGTTATTATTAATTTCTTTTTCAAAATAAGTTCCTCCTT
>NZ_FPBY01000278.1 GCF_900116755.1 Clostridium sp. DSM 8431 | reverse complement strand
AGTTATTAAATTGGAAAGTTTAAAAGTATGATGTTATATACTAATGATATTCAACTAACATTGGAAAGAACCAAATCATAAGTATAAAATACAATTTCAACTCAGATAACTTGAATAAATTCTCAACTTAATAATTTACAGCCATAACACAGTGCTTATAATCCTGTGTTTATTTTGTTATAATAAAAAGATAATTTAATGGAGGTCATACCTATGAATGCAGAATATTATGCAAGATACTGTACAGCAGAACAATTTGATAATATGCAAGCTAACTTTAATGGAAAAGTAGAATATTATTATGGGGATATTTGGTTCAGCTCAAATACTTCTGATAAACATAATGATATCTTAATTAATATTGCTAATGAAATCAGAAGTTATTCAAAATCAATTAATTGTAAGGTTAAGACAGAAGGTGCGGAAGTAATCTTTGATAAAGAAGAAAAGTATAAATTTAAACCTGATGTATTTATCGTATGTCAAAATGATATTGATAATATGAAAGGACAAAGTTATACTACTCCACCTAAAATTATATTTGAAATAGTTTCGCCAGGACATCAAGATGCAATAAGAGATAAGCAACTTAAATATAATGTATATGAAACATACGGAGTTCTTGAATATAATATTGTTGAAGAAAATGGTTTTATAATTCAGCACTCATTAAAAGATGGTTATTATCAGATTGTAAATACATTTAAAGATAATGATTTTTATGAGAGTGTTATATTCCCTTCTATAAAAATCAATCTTAAAAACATATTTTAAAGGAGCTAATAATGAATAAAGATTCAGAGTTAATCTATCATGGTAGTTATATGGAGATAGAATTTCCTGTCATACGTAAGCATAAATTTACTAAAGACTTCTCATGGGGCTTCTATTGCACTAAATTTCAGGAACAAGCTGAAGACTCAGCATCTAGATTTAATACTTCAATAGTGAATGTATATGAAGTAAATAATATAGATACATTAAATATTAAAAAATTTAAAAATTATAATGATGAATGGCTCGACTTTGTAGTAAGTTGCCGTAATGGTAAAATACATAACTATGATGTTGTTATTGGACCTATGGCTGATGATAGCATCTATGATTATATAGAAGCTTATTTTAATGGCCAAATGAATAAACAAAAATTCTTTGAACTAATGACTCTTAGACATTCAACTCATCAAATAAGCTTTCATAGTATAAAAGCTTTGGATTGTATAAATTTCATCAAAAGCTATCAGATATAATAAATTTAAGGAGGTGATCATATGTTTATTAGAACAAAATCCTACAATGATATACATCCAACAACTGATATAAAAAAGTTAATCATATTGGCAAAAAGAATGTTACCTGATTATGTATTTAATATGTCGTACTTAGAAAACAATCCTTATACCTTTCCAGAAGTACAAACATTAATGGAAGGTATAACTATAGGTGGTCACAAACTTACTGACCAACAACAAGTACTTAATATTAAAGAAAGTTGGTTGTACCTATTTAATCTTATATATAATCAACAGTTCGAATTATCTAAGAACACCTTTAATAATATTCATTCTATTGTTGCTCATAATGAAGTACTAATAGTTGGTTGTTTTAGAACAGGTAATGTTGCTATATCAGGTAGTGATTATTCTCCTCCTAAAGCTGATGAATTAGATGAACTATTTGATACTCAATTAGAGATAATCAAAAGCCGATGTAATACATCTATTGAATTAGCTTTAGAGTTATTCTTATTTGGGTCATTAAACTTGTTTTTCTTTAACAGAAACAAAATAACTTCTCTACTTATTAGTAATGGAATACTTATAAGTTCAGGTCAAGGTGTATTAAATATTAAATCCAAAGATAGATTAGAGTTTAATACTTTAATGCTTGAATTCTATAATGACAAAAATCATAATGCAGATAATATTTGTGATTTTTTATATAGAAAGTGTATTAGCCAACTTTAATAGCTTATACACTTTCTATATACTTTACCCAGGAAGATAATTCTTTTTCCATACTACTTTATAATTTGTACCGCCTTAAAAATCAAACTATAAATAATATTAAAAATCGAACCTACTTATCTCAATTTGAGTAGTATTCTTCACATCTTAAATTTAATAAATATTCCTGCAGTTGAACCAACTTAACTTCATTAAACATGTCCTCAATCTTTTCTAGTTCACGTCTATTACGCTTAATCTTTTCCTTTATTAAGTCCATTTCTTCCTCTAATTCAAATCCTTCATCAATTATTTCAATGATATTCATATCATTTCCTCCTTAGTTATTTTCTATTTGTAATATTAAGCAATACTCTTGTATAACTTAGCTCCTACTATTGGATAATTTGAAAACAAGTGAACCTTAGCATCAGTTCTCAATATTCTCGCTCTTCCTACTGCTTGTACTAATTCCGATTCAATACCCTAGGTGGTAAGATAATTGTCGTGTGATAAAAAATATGCTATTCTCGTAATAGAAAATAATGAGGAGTATTAAAAATATGGCAAAAGATAA
>NZ_FPBY01000281.1 GCF_900116755.1 Clostridium sp. DSM 8431 | reverse complement strand
AATTATGTAGCTCATGTGGATCTATTAAAAGAGATTTAAAACTTAAAGATAGAACATATAAATGCTCATGTGGTCTAAGTATAAATAGAGATTACAATGCAAGTATTAATCTTAGTAGATACGAATTAGCAATTTAATCACTATCAAGATATTGTTAATATGTAGGGTGCGTTGTACCCGAATTTACGCCTTTGGACTGTCATATCAAATGAAAGTAGTATATGAATTTATTCATTACAAAATCAGACAGGTTGAATAAGGAATCAAACAAGCTTTATAAAGTTTTATAAGGTTTTGGCAACGGAGAAAAAATATGAGATTAGATAAATATCTTAAGGTTTCAAGAATTATAAAAAGAAGAACAGTTGCTAAAGAAGCATGTGAAAATGGAAGAGTTTCTATTAATGGTAAAATAGCAAAAGCATCTACAGATGTTAAAGAAGATGATATTATAGAAATTCAATTTGCCAGCAGATCTTTAAAAGCTAAAGTTGTAAATATAGCTCAACATGTTAAAAAAGAAGATGCCAAGGATATGTACATTATTCTTGAAGGCGAAGAAGATAAGGAATAATAATTTAGAATAATTTTATTTATCCTACATATATTTTTAATATCAATTTATGTGGGAGAAAGACATGGACGAAATTAAAAAAAGCAATCTATCATTGGAAAATAGAAAAAAACTTACACTAACAGGAGTAATTGAAATTATCAATTTTGATGAGGAAACAATACTTCTAAATACCAGTCTAGGGAAAATAACTGTTAAAGGTGAAGGATTAAAGGTGGATAAATTAGATGTACAAAATGGAGAAGTAATCATTGCAGGAATGATTTCATCTTTAGTATATTCTAAAAAAGGCGTAAAGAAGAGCAAAAAAGATTTTATAAAAAGGATATTTAAATAAAAGGTAATATGCCATTAGAATTAAGTGTTCAATTTAATATAGTTATTTATAGCCTTTTAGCAGGGATATTGACTGGTATGTTTTTTGATGTGTATAGAATTATACGTGGACTAAATGTTAATAAAATATTGATATGGATAGAAGATTTGCTATTTTGGATTTTATGTTCCGGAATAATATTTACATTTTTATTATACTTTAATTACGCATTTTTAGGAGTATACGTTTATTTATTTATATTTATATCATTAATATTGTATTTTAAGATACTAAGTGAAAAAATTATTAAAATCGAAAAAATTATCATAATGAAAATATTTAAAGGATTTCGTATAACATTTAAAAATATTATCTACCCTTTAAAAATTATTTTAGAAAAAATGGAAAATAAAAAGTGAAGAACTATCAAAAATAACTTGAATAAAATACGCATTGTGATTACAATATACTTATAGATTTTATTAATGAGGTGCTATGGATGAAAAAAAAGTTAACAATAAAAAACTTAATAATCTTAGTACTTTCAGTTATTTTTATTGTGAGTCTTGTTAGGCAAGAAAAAACAATGAAAAGGATAGAAGAAGATATACAAGCTAAGCAAGAACAGCTTCAAGAGTTACAAGAAAAGAATGAAAGACTTCAAGAAGAAAATTTGAAAGCTCAATCAGATGAATATCTTGAAAAGTTGGCTAGAGAAAGACTTAATATGGTGAAAAATGGTGAAACTTCAGTAGAGATGAAAACTGTTGATTCAAATTCACAAGACTAGGTTATTATATCTAAATAACATATATATTATTTTAAGGAGGAATCTTTTAAACATGACCTTAGAGGCAGGAAACATATTAGAAGGAACAGTAGTTAACATTACGAATTTTGGAGCCTTTGTAGAAGTGAACGGTAAGACAGGATTAGTACACATTTCAGAAGTGGCAGATTCATTTGTAAAGGATATAAGAGAACATTTAAGTGAACAAGATAAAGTTAAAGTTAAGGTTATCTCAATAGATGATAATGGTAAAATTAGCTTATCTATAAAGCAAGCAAATGTTAAGAAAAAATCAGTAAAACCAATGGAATTTGATTGGAATAGTGAAAAGAACACTAAAGCTTCAAATTCAAACTTTGAAGATAAAATATCTAAGTTTTTAAAAGATAGCGAAGAAAAGATGCAAGATGTTAAAAGACATCAAGAATTTAAGAGTAAGAATAGTAAAAACAGATCTTAATTAGTTTTAGATCATATAGATATAGAGGAGAGATGCTTGATTTTATTAAGCATCTTTTATTTTAGTATTTATACGTGTTTAGAGTAAGCTTAAAAAAGAAAATAAAAAAAGTATAAAAAAATGTTGACAGGATGTTAATGATGCTATATAATTAATTTTGTCGCTGGGAACAGCAGAAAGGAAACAGCTTGCCGAAGTGGCGGAACTGGCAGACGCACAGGACTTAAAATCCTGCGGTGGTTAAACACCGTACCGGTTCGATTCCGGTCTTCGGCACCA
>NZ_FPBY01000283.1 GCF_900116755.1 Clostridium sp. DSM 8431 | reverse complement strand
CTTAGTTCGATTTATTATGTCCACTCTTTTATACTAACACCACTTTTTATAAATAACTTAATACTATACAAATTCAAATGTATAAAAAAGTCAGTAAAACTTTTTAAAATTCTACTGACTTAATTATTTAATAATACTACTTTATTCTGTTAACAACTTTTAAAATTTCCTCTAACTTTTCCACTGATTCAATTCTTTTGTTACATTCCGTACTATCTAAACAAATATAAAAACCTATTGATTTATAATCCTCTTCACTAAGTGGTTTACATATTGGAGATACAAATTCAACTTCTCTTTCATTTCCTATCCTGTTACAAATAGCACAGATATTACTACTCTTTTTTGTTGTTTTAGGTAATCTACAAGCCATACCTAAAAGCTTGCCCCCAAAATTATATGCAATATATAATTTTTTAGTACCTTCATCAATCCATCCAGTATATACTAGCTTTTCATCTGAATCTAAATCAGGTAATTTAAGCTTTTTCTCTTTTTTAAAAACCTTTCTAATATCAGCATTTGTTAATTTATCCATACCATAAACATATTTATCTAACATCTTTAAAAATAACTCAATCTGCAAAGGCTCATTAATCTTTTCTATATTAAGAATTTCTCTTTGCTCTGATGATAACTCTTTAAAATTTGATAATATCTTATCTTGGTAATATAACTTAATACTTTTTACTAAATTGGTATCTACACAGTTGTTAAAAGCATTATTTAAATCATTTAAACATCTTTTTATATAATTAAATTGTTGTTTTTTTATAAACTCTTTCATATCTTTACTCCTTAATTTTAAATAATAAAACTATAACTTTTCAATCAAGGAATACTAATTTCAGCTAAAAAATACTTTCAGCTCCAGACAAAGTTTAGCTTACTTATTGTAGTCCTTGAAAGGAGCAAATTAATTTAAACATGAAAGCTTTATAACCTTTCATCAAAACCACCGCCTGTATTATTAATATATATATATATATATATATATATATATATATTATAACACATACTTATTATATATTAATTTGAATTAACATATATACTTTTACAATTTACTCATATAATTATTTATATTTTCTATATATTTTTCGCATTTATTTATGATACGGTTCATTATTATTTATTCTAAAACTTCTATAAACTTGCTCAAGAAGCATAACTCTAAATAACTGATGAGGGAATGTCATCTTTGAAAAGCATAACTTATAATCAGCCCTTTTTATAACCTCTTCTGAAAGGCCTAAACTTCCTCCAATTATAAATACAATATTAGAATTTCCTCTTACTCCACAATCAGATATAAAAGAAGCTAATTCCTCAGATGTAAGCTGCTTACCCTTTAAGTCCATGGCAACAACATAAGCATTATCTTTTACTCTAGATAAAATTGCTTTACCTTCCTTCTCTTTTATCATAAGCTCTTCTTTCTCTGATGCATTATCTGGAGTTTTTTCATCATTAAGTTCTATAATCTCTAACTTGCAGTATCTGCTTAATCTCTTAGAGTATTCATCTATAGCTTGCTTTAAATATTTCTCTTTTAATTTTCCTACAGTAATTAATGTTATATTCATAAAAAAATCCTCCTATGTTCATATTACTATATTAACATAACGGAGGATTAAATAACCTTATTCAACTTTATAATTTTCAACATCAATAATTGTAGGTTCATCATTTCCATAAGTAATCTTTTTTATCTTAGGAATAGTAAGTAGTAAAAGATTATTATTAAAGCTAGCCTTTAGTTTACCTACATCTACTTCCTCTATATAAAAATTCTTAATTATATCCCTTCCCTTTTGCATAACAGTAATCATAAAATTACTTCCATTGGAATAATTCTGTTTCCTATTCCTATGAATAGTTAATATAACCTTATTAGTTTCAAAATCTATACTTACATCCTTTGCTGTTACGCCAGGTAAATATCCTTTTATTAAATAATAATTTCCATAATCTTTTATTGAAATATCATAATTTTCTTCTTCAAACATATCATAATCAATACCATTCATCATATCACCTGATAATAATTGATCTACCATATCATTCATAAAACTTTCATTCATCAAGTCAAAAAATGAATTGATATTATTTCTATTGTAATTATTATTGTTATACATGAAGGGAAACATTCCAAACATACATAGGATTCTCCTTATAACTTAAGCATTATACTATATATGTATTAATTTCATTATTTTTTGACACAAAAGGGGCTGTAAAAAAAGTCCTAAAAATCAAACGACCATACTAGCTCAAAAGCTTATATGGTTGTTTTTTTCATATACTTATATTTTTTCATC
>NZ_FPBY01000286.1 GCF_900116755.1 Clostridium sp. DSM 8431 | reverse complement strand
AAAAAATATAAGTATATGAAAAAAACAACCATACAAGCTTTTGAGCTAGTATGGTCGTTTGATTTTTAGGACTTTTTTTACAGCCCCTTTTTTATGCTTCATAATTTGACATTACAACATAATATGGGTACATTAATTATATGTAAAAAATGAAAGGAAGTTATTGTTTTGATAAAAGAAGTTATTGTTGTAGAAGGCAGAGATGATATAACAGCTGTAAAGAAGGCAGTAGATGCAGAAATAATAGCCACAAGTGGTTTTGGAATAAATGCTAAAATTATAGATAGAATAAAGGAAGCACAAAAGAGAAAAGGTGTAATTGTATTAACTGACCCTGATTTTGCAGGAGAAAAGATAAGAAGCATAATATCTAAACGTGTTAAAGGTGTTAAACATGCATACATTGCACAAGAAGACGGATTAAAGGATGGAGATATTGGAGTAGAAAATGCAACTCCAGAGGTAATATTAAAGGCATTACAAAATGCTAAGATTACAACAGAAGAAAAAAATGAATTTTATACAATGGATGATATGTTTCATTTTAAATTAACAGGTTCTATCGATTCTAAAAAGAGAAGAATAATATTAGGAAAAGAACTTGGAATAGGTTATGGAAATGCAAATCAAATGTTATCAAGACTTAATAACTATGGTATTACTCAAGAAGAGTTTGTAAATGCTATAAACAAAATACAAAATGAGCTAGGAGAATAATTTATGGACATAAAAGATTATAAGACGCAGGAATTGGTTAATAAATATAATTTCAAATTTTCTAAAAGTTTAGGTCAAAATTTCTTGATTGATGATTCAGTACTAAACGATATTGTTTCAGGTGCAGAAGTAGATGAGAATGATCTTGTAATTGAAATAGGGCCAGGAGTAGGTTCATTAACTGCACAACTTTTAAAAAAGGCAAAAAAAGTTGTGGCTGTAGAACTTGATAATGACTTAATTCCAATATTAGAAGCTGAACTTGGTCAATATGACAATTTTTCATTAATACATAAAGATGCATTAAAAGTAGATTTTAATGAAATTATTGGTGATGAACAAAGTGTAAAGCTTGTTGCTAATCTACCATACTATGTTACAACTCCAATTATAGTTAACTTATTAAAGAAGAATTATAATTTTAAATCTCTTACAGTAATGATACAAAAGGAAGTGGCTGAAAGAATTAATGCTGAGCCAAACTGCAAAGAATATGGTTCAATTTCTTTATTAGTTCAATATTATTGTGATACTAAGATAATTAGAAATGTTTCGCCTTCATGCTTTATACCAAGACCTAAAGTTGATTCAATCGTAATAAGATTAGATAGACTTAAAGAAAGAAGAGTAAAGGTCAAAGATGAACAATTAATGTTTGAGATAATAAGACATTCATTTAATATGAGAAGAAAAACTTTATGGAATGCTACGAAGCAACTTGGCATAAATAAAGAAGTATTAGAAAAAGCATATGAAGAAGCAGAAATTGATCCAAAGAGAAGAGGAGAAACTTTAAGCTTAGAAGAATTTGCTAGATTATCTGATAAAATTACAGAATTAAGATAGAGAATAAATGAAAACCCTAAGGCATATACTTTATTGAAATAATATATGTGGAGGGAAATAGGGTTGGCATATAATAAATTATATAGGAATTTTATTATTTTACAGGAGGATGAAAGTTGTCATTCTAGTTCAGAAGATAAACCTTTGTCAGGCTATGCAAAAATAGAAGCTAAAAGTGATAAGTGCAAAATATCATTCTATGCACAAAATTTAAAAAAAGGTGAGAAATATTCAATTGTACTTATCTGCTATAGAAAAGATATGAAACAGATAGTAGATTTAGGCTTCTTAGATGTAAGTGATGTAGGAAAGGGAGAAGCCGTTAAAGAATATTATGTAAATAACATAGCAGGTTTAAATTTTTCTTATGAAAAAATATCAGGAGCTGCAATATGTAAACATAAAAATGAAGGTTTATCATTTCTTATGTATGGATTTATGAATAATGAAAACATAAAAGAAGACTGGAAGAAAAGTAAAGTTGTAAAATGTGCGGATAAAACTGACTATGACATAGAAAAAATAATTAAAGATAGCAATAAAAAAGAATATAAGAAAAATCATGATGATGACCATGATCATAAGCATCATGAAAAACATGACCATGATGAAGATAAACACGACCATCACGAAAAATGTGACCATGATGAAGATAAGCATGATCATCATGAAAAGCATGACCATGATGAAGATAAA
>NZ_FPBY01000287.1 GCF_900116755.1 Clostridium sp. DSM 8431 | reverse complement strand
GGGTAACTACACTTGAAAATGTTGCCAAGGAACCACACGTAGTAGATGTTGCAAACTTCTTAAATTCTATGGGAGCTGACATTAAAGGTGCTGGTACTGATGTTATAAGAATCAAAGGTGTTAAGGAATTAAAGGGATGCTCATATAGCGTAATTCCTGACCAAATAGAAGCAGGAACATTTATGATTGCAGCAGCAGCAACAAGAGGTGATGTTACAATTAAAAATGTAATTCCAAAACACTTAGAATCAATTTCTGCAAAATTAAAAGAAATGGGTGCTACTGTTGAAGAGGCTGATGATGCAGTAAGAGTTTCAGTTAATGGAGAACTTAAAGGTGTTAATATAAAAACTGCACCATATCCAGGATTCCCAACTGATGTTCAACAACCAATGTCTGCATTGTTAAGTACTGTTAACGGAAGAAGTCTAATAACTGAATCAATTTGGGAAAATAGACATAAGCACATCGATGAATTAAAGAAGATGGGTGCTAATATCAAAGTTGAAGGAAGAGTTGCTATAATTGACGGAACAGATAAACTTACTGGAGCAATTGTAAAAGCAACAGACCTTAGAGCAGGTGCAGCTATGGTAATAGCAGGACTTATAGCTGAGGGAGAAACTCAGATAACAAGTATAGAGCACATAGATAGAGGCTACCCTCATATAGAAGCTAAATTTCAATCAATAGGAGCTAAGATAACAAGAGTAACTGTTGAAGAATAAATCGGGGGAAATATGATATGATATTTTGCTCATTATATAGTGGCAGTAGTGGAAACAGCATTTTTGTATCAGGAGAAAAGTCTAAGATTTTAATAGACGTAGGAATGCCTGGTAAGAAAATAGACGAAGCAATAACTAAAATAGGTGAAAATCCATCTGAAATAGGCGGCATATTTATAACTCATGAACATAGCGATCATATAAAAGGTGTTGGAGTATTATCTAGAAAGTATGATATTCCAATATACGCAAATGACAAGACATGGTCTGCAATGGAGAAATCCTTAGGTAAGATAAAAGAACATAACATAAGAATTATGGATAGAAGAAGTACTGTAGAAGTAGGAGATCTATCTGTAAAATCTTTTGTAATTCCTCATGATGCTATAGCACCCGTAGGATATACTATAGAGAATAGAGGAAAAAGAGTTAGTGTTGCAACAGATTTTGGTGTATTTACAGAAGAAATATTCGATAACATAAAGGATTCGGAAGCAATTTTATTAGAGAGTAATCATGATGTAAGTATGCTTAAATATGGTCCATATCCTTATAACTTAAAAAGAAGAATATTAAGTGAAGTTGGACACTTATCTAATGATGACTGTGGAGAAGCGTTAGTAAACTTAGCTAATTATAAGGCTGGAAAGAATATTGTTTTAGGACATTTAAGTAAAACTAATAATCAGCCTGATTTAGCTATGCAAACTGTATTAAACGTAATAAATGAACGTGGTTTAAGTAATGGAAAAGATATAAATATATCAATGGCGGATAGAAATAATCCAAGTGGATATATAAAACTGTAAGATAGCGTAAAATTCTTATTATTTATATACAATAATGGGGTAAATTAGTTGAAAATAACAGTCTATCTTAGTATAATTTTTTATAAGAAGATATTTGAATGAAAGAGGAGAGAAATATGAGTTTATATAAGAGTTGGACAGATATGGTTGTCGATTATGTAAAAACTAAGGGAGAAAATGCATTCTGGTACGAATATAGTAACTTAGAAACTAAAATTTATAGAGATTTATTATCAAAGCATAAAGAAGTTGTAAAAACTACAATAGCTGATTTAGCAAAGAAGTATGAAACAACAGATGAATTTATAATGGGATTTGTAGACGGAATCAATGATAGTTTAAACAATCCTTATGACTTAGAAACTGTTGATAGCACAACTGAATTAGCATTTGATATAAACCTTGAAAAGCTATACTATAATATGATTGATGCAAAGGCTCAATATCTTTATGAACTTCCTCAATGGGATGGAATATTCTCAGAAGAGAAGAGAAAAGATATAAGAAAGCAATACAATGAATCAAAGATAGTAAGAAATGAACAAAAAGTCGGAAGAAATGATCCATGTCCATGTGGAAGTGGAAAGAAATATAAAAAATGCTGTGGTAAAAACGCATAGTATAAGGGGATGTAAAAAAACTCTCCTAAAAAGAAAATCGCTGTAGGCATTAAACTTACAGCGATTTTTTGGTAAAATTAAATTATGATACCAAA
>NZ_FPBY01000288.1 GCF_900116755.1 Clostridium sp. DSM 8431 | reverse complement strand
AGAGTAGTATATGAATTTATTCATTACAAAATCAGACAGGTTGAATAAGGAATTAAACATGCTTTATAAAGTTTTATAAGGTTTTGGCAACGGTTTTATGTTGAATGTTAAAAAAATTTTATTTACTATTGTAGCAGCTTCTTGTACTTTAGCTCTATTTAATATATCAGGAGTTGAAGCTAAAGCAGCAGAAAAGTCAGCTTCTCAAAGTTATGTAGAAGCAATGAAACCAGGTTGGAATCTTGGTAACTCTTATGAAAGTGTTGATACTTGGAGTGATAGAACAGCTTCTTGGTGGCAAGATCAAGAAGAACGTACTTGGGGAAATCCAACACCAACAAAGGAACTTATAGATGCTGTTAAGGCATCAGGATTCAAGAGTATACGTATGCCTTTTACAGCTTATACTCGTATAGGAGATGCTCCAACATATACAATTAAAAAATCTTATATTGATAAGTATGCAGAGATAGTTAAATATGCATTGGATCAAGGATTATATGTTATTGCAGATATGAACCATTGTGATTGGTTTACATGGGCGCATAAAATAGGAACTGATGATGGAACAGCATTAAAACAATATAAGATTTTATGGAAACAATTTGCTGAATACTTTAAAGATTATCCAGAAACATTATCTTTTGAGGCATCTAATGAACCAGATTTTGATGCAGATAAGGAAACAAACTTAAAAATAAATAATGAAGTTAATAATGTATTTAGAGAAGTAGTAAGAGAAACTGGAGGAAATAATGCAACTAGAATGCTTATTTTCCCTAACTTAGTTACTAATGCAGAAGCAGCAGAATGTACAAGTAATTCTCAAAACATACTTGCTCAAAATGATCCAGGTATAATTGCTGATTTTCATTATTACTCTGTATGGTCATTTAGTGTAAATATTGCAGGAAAACCTAAGTTTGATGATGAAATTCAAAAACATGCTAAAGATACACTAGATCTTATGTATAATGACTTTACATCTAAAGGAATTGGTGTAGTTGGTGGAGAATATAGTGTTTTAGGTGAAGGTATTATTAATAATGGTGAATACTTAAAATATATGGATTATGTGACATACTATGCAAGAGAAAAAGGCATTACTATGATGCTTTGGGATAATGGATATCATATTGATAGAAATAAATATGTATGGAAAGATCAAGATGCAATAGATACTATTATGAATGCAGCAAATGGAGGACGTGCTTCATATACTGAAGGAGATACTCTATATGTAAATGGAAAAGCTAAGAATTCAGGAGTAACTACTAAACTCACTTTAAATGGAAATGAATTAAAGTCTATTGTTAATTCCAATAATGATGTATTAGTAGATGGAACTGATTATGTTTTAGAAAATGGAGAGCTTAAATTCAAGCCTTCATATTTAAGAAAAATTATGGGATCAGATTATGGTAAGGTTGAAACATTAACACTTAAATTTGATAATGGACCAGATTGGAAGATGAATATTAATTACTATAAGATGCCAGTTACAAGCGATGTTACAGGCTCAAGTAAAGGATTAAATATTCCAATGCAGTTTAATGGAGCAAGATTAGCAACAATGGAAGCTATAGTTGAAGGTTCTGATAATCAATATAGTGCTGGAACAGGTGTTGGACCTCATGATTGGACAACTTATAAGCAATTTAAAGAAACTTTTGAACCAGATTATGATAATAATATAGTTAATGTAAAAGAAACTTTCTTTAATAGCTGTATTGATGGTAATCTACTTCTAAAATTCCACTGGGAAGATGGAGCTGTTACTACTTATAAAGTTACTAAGTCAGGAAATTCTGTTAAAGGTATAGCTGTAAATGGAGAAGATACTACTTTAGGAACAGGAGAAGAAGTTTTACTTGGTGATATTAATGGTGATGGTGTAATAGAACTTATGGATTACACAATCCTTAGAAAATATGTAAATGCTGGTGAAGATAGTAATATAAAAATTAATGAAAAAAATGCAGATGTTAATGAAGATGGACAAGTTGATTTCTTTGATTTAGTTGCATTAAAAGCATTAGTTTAAATAAATATAGGGGAGGGTTCCTGAAATTTATTTCAGGAACCCTTTTTTAATGCATAGACCAGTTATACAAAAAAATAAAAAATTTTAAAAAATAATTTTTAAAAAAAGGGTACACTTAATAAACCATTATTATTTTACGAATAATGGACAAGAGTGCGTTGTAAATTATATGTTATATTACTTCGTGTAAATTACT
>NZ_FPBY01000289.1 GCF_900116755.1 Clostridium sp. DSM 8431 | reverse complement strand
GATTTATCAAGAGCCGTGTGCGAGGCCCGCATGCACGGTTCTGTGAGAGGAAAGACCTCAGAAAAAAATATTTCTGAGGTTCACCTACTCGATATATGTTTTGTATAATTAAAGAATGATATATTACTTGAAAGTGAGGAGTTTTTATGGCTAGAGAGTTTAAACAATGGTTGGAGACCTTTAGAGAAAGTATTTCAAATTATGAGTATTATGTGGATTTTAAAAAGGTTTTTAATAATGTTAACGATATGAAAATAGAATTGAATATTTTAAATTCATTAATAGGCTCTAAGGATATAGAAAATGATTTTGAAAATATAATAAATAAATATCCAGAAACTTTAAAATGTATACCTATTTTATTAGCTGTTAGAAATAGTGAAATTTTTGCTATGGATGAAGAAGGGAGTTATAAGTACAACTTCAAAAAAGCTACTCAAACTGTAGAAGAATATAAAAATTTTATGAGAAAGACAGGGTTATTTGATTTATTAACAAATCATGATATAACGAATCTAGTTGACTATGTGACTGGAATAGAGACAGGCCTTGATTCTAATGGTAGAAAGAATCGTGGTGGACACTTAATGGAAGATTTAGTTGAAAGTTATTTAAAAAAAGAGGATAATCTTGAATACTATAAAGAAATGTATTCTAAAGATTTAGAAGCAAAGTGGGGATTAGATTTAGCTCCTTTATCAAATGGAGGAAAGACATTAAAGAGATTTGACTTTGTTGTTAAGACAGATAAGTACGTTTATGCTATTGAAACTAATTTCTATGCAAGTAGTGGATCAAAGTTAAATGAAACTGCAAGAAGCTATAAAATGATTGCTGAAGAGTCTAAGAAAATTCCAGGGTTCAAATTTGTTTGGTTTACAGATGGATATGGATGGAATTCTGCTAAGAAAAATTTAGAAGAAACTTTTGATGTTTTAGATACTATGTATAATATAGCCGATTTAGAGAATGGCATTTTAAAAGAATTAATAAAATAGGTAAAAGTGTTTTTGGAGGAATAACTATGTTTTACAATAGGTTAGAAGAGAGACTGGTGAAAATATTTAAGGATAATGATTTTATAGGAGCTATGCGTAGAAATGAAGAGAAGTTTATACCAGTTAAGAATAAGTATGATTTAGATTTACAAATAAAGTATCCTGGATATAAAGCTGAGATTAGAAATGGAAAAGTTATATATGATTATAGAGTAGATTATAATAGTATACCAATATCTCATGTTAATGTTGTTGTAGATTTATATAATAAGATTGTACAAGCTCCTCAGTTAAGGGAATTATATCGTGAATTTTTAGTTGATATTTCTAGAAATGGTTGGGGGATAAACCTTGATAAGTATAAAGGATTAGATGAAGTAAAAATTAAAAATCCAAGTGAGGAATTATTAAATCATATAACTGTAATTCATAATGGATTAAACAAGTCATATAACAGAATAGGTAATGAAGGAAAAGTTTATTCTACATGTGAGTTAGCTTATTTTATTTCATTAATAGTAATGCAGGAAGATATAAATTATCCAATGCCACGTTATGAAGGAAGAAGAATGAGCTTTTATAGATATTTAGAAGCTATAAATGGGAAGGATTTATCTCATGTAATACGAAGAACTTTATCACATACACGTCCACCATTATTAGATGGTATTAACTATAAGGAAATTATAGAGTTACCAAGTTATGTGTAGATGGGATTTTGAGGCGTAAAGAGATTTATTTAAAAGGAGTTCTCTAATTTTTATGTATTTCTAATAAAGTTATTTTTTGTATTTTTATTTAAGTTGTAAATACAATTATTTACATATATCTAATTTGGTGTAAAAATTGATATATAAAAGTTGAGGAGGAGATATTATGCCATACAAAGATGAATGGGCTAAGTGTCCTAAGTGTTCTAAAGAAGCTAATAGTTTAGAGCAGATAGAAGAATTGTTTGGATATAGAAATATGGGTGATGGGAGAGTAATACCACAGTCATATTGTAAAGAATGCAGGCGAGATGGACTGAAAAATAAATAATATTTGTAATAAGGAACTTAGATAGGATAAACTTATTTAAGTTCTTTTTATTAGTATTAGATTTGTAAGCGTAAAAGTTTTTGGCGTCTTTTATTGCTTCAAAAATAGTAATAAAATATCCCTATAAAGTTATTGAGATTTACATCATACCTGAGCCTGTAAATAATTTTGTGTATTCTTATCTTTTTCTTAGAAATAAT
>NZ_FPBY01000291.1 GCF_900116755.1 Clostridium sp. DSM 8431 | reverse complement strand
GAAATTTTTGAGTCATTAAAAATAGCTTAGGATTCTGTTTGGTTACTTGACTGTAAAATTTTTCAAGTAAAAATGCACTATCATAGTTAATAATTCCATTTTAAAAAAGCCCCCTATTTTAATAAAAGAACAAAGTGGCTGACGCCACGCTTTCAGCGCAGGAAGCAGCTTTGTTTTGCCATGCAAAAGGTTCTAAAAGTAAAATAATTTCATATAAAAATACAATTTAATTATTTTGCTTTTAGGTTCTTTTGCGGCCTACAATTATTTTTAATGCATTTGATAACTTTCATATCAAAAAGCCAGTCAAAATCAGTATTTGACCTCAAAAAAATTTATAATTTGTATGCATTAAAAATAGCAGATAATAAGTAAAATTATCTGCTATTTCATAAACTTGTATTATGTTCTACTAATTTGTTTTACTACTTTCAACAGCAAGGTCTTCTGCAAACTCATTACCATTAGGCTGTCATACATATAAAAGTAACTAGCTATTCAAATATAAGTGGATGTCCTTTAAATTTTGTACTCAAATACATATCCTTTTCTATTATTATTTTTATCTAAGTACTTTTTAAATATTCTTATCTTACATTCCTAATTTCAAACCTTTTATTTTTTTCATATTTTCTATTTCTTCTTCAGTTTCATTTTTAATAAAAGCTATTCTTTCATGAGCAATAGTACAAATCCACTCAATTTTCTCTTTTTTATAAAAACATAAATCATTAAATAACTTAGGACACACCCATGCAAAAAATCCTTCATCATTATATTTTTTTAATATTTCCAAAGTTTCCTCATTTGTCTTAAAATAATATCTTTTTTTATCCCATAAATCTAAAGAATTATTTCTATAAATCTTTAGATAATCAATATTAATTATATATGGTTCTAACTCATAAAACAGTTTTACAGCCTCTTCAGAATAATTCCTATTATAGATATCTAAACTAAACTCTTCAGCTTCTTTAAATAAGTAATCCATAAGTTCTCTATAAGTATCCTTTTTAGGATCTTCTTCAAACCACATAGTCTATTCCTCCCTTATCTTATCCTCAAGATAATCCATATACATATCTAAAAGCAACTTATTTTCTTTTTCAGTAACATTTAAGAAATTATAAATTAATTGCAAATCCATATCTTCTTCATCAAAATCAAGTTCATAACTGTTTTCATTAATGTTTTCCACTAATTTCAAAGCCTCTTTAACAGTAATACTTTTAGGATAATTTAATTCATAAAGCATACTATGTATACTAAAATAGCTTATTAACTGCCTAATTCCTAAAAGACCACCACTTAAATTTAAAAATAACCTTGCATTTCTCTCTCTTTTTGTTTCCATTAATAATACCTCTCTAGCTCCCCTAATTCTTCTAAATTCCTTGCTAATTTAAAAGACTTTTCTCCAAGCAGAAGACACCTTTCTCCCTGCTCAATATATTTCTTTAATTTCTTTATCTTTTCCTTATTATCATCATTATCTTCAAGTGATGCTAATTCTTCCTTCCACATTTTTATTAATTCAATTTTAGCATCAATTCCACAAGATATACGATCTAAAATAATTGATTGATAAATATCCTCCAAATATATCATCTCCTAAATATTTAAATAATTATCTTTTCTAATCATTCTCTAAAGGTCCATAGAAAATATGAGCACTACTATGTGGTTCTAAATGATAATGCCATTTATTATCCGAGTGATAATTTCCATTAATGTCATAATAATGAATTTCTTCTTTTGCAAATTTTTTATATTGACCTGCTGTTAATCCACTTGCCTCTGCCGCTAAATTTTTAGCATCACTTTGTTTAAAAGTATATACATCATATCCTAGTTGTGCTCTTACTTTAGCTATATCCTTGCTTATTGCTAAAGTAGTTCTTATTCCTCCTCTGCTCCCCTTTTTTCTATATGCTGCATAATAAATAGGTTCTTGCTTTTTATTAGTTGTAGACGTATTTGCCTTAGCTGATGACTTTCCTTTTGATTTTGACTTTTTCTTAGCAAAATTACTAACCCCTCTTGGAATATCCCATCCAAGTTTTATAGTTGAAGATGATACGCTTGGAATACTATTTCCAATCAAGCGATTATACAATGTCGTCAACTTAGTAGATTAATGCAGATGAAAGTGCTTTAAA
>NZ_FPBY01000298.1 GCF_900116755.1 Clostridium sp. DSM 8431 | reverse complement strand
TGTCCAATCTCACAAAAAGTTTTATAGACCTTTTTATATTAAGTAACAAAAGGGCTAAATGCGAATGCATTTAACCCTTTTGTCTACAAGCTGAATGGTTTCCCAAAAACAGGAAACCATTATTTTTTATAACTACTCTCTAAAGAATATTTTCATTAAGCCTATTTACAAAATCTCTTTCCTCATTATCTTCAAAGCCTCTATACACGACCTTCGCAATATCCTCATTATTAAAGAAGAAATAAAAATCATCGCTTATATTTCCTTCTGGATAAAGACACGCTATATAATCAAAGAGCTTACGACTAGAGTCTAACTGCCTTCTTCCATAAATCATTAATTTCTTATTCCCCTCATTAAGTAAAACTACTGAGCCTATGGGTAAATAGTTCTTCATAATATTTTACCTCCCTTAAATTAGTTGTTAGAAGCAAATTTTTAAGTTCTATCTAAGGTTCTATATTAATCAAAAAGATTGTTTTGCAATACAAATTATACCTTATTTCCCAAATAGTTATCAAGAAGTTTTTATATGTTCTTTTATTAGCGTATTATTTTATTTTCCAAAAAATCATTCCAAAATTTTTAAATTTATCTTAATAAATTATCTATTTTATCTATATAATCCGAAATTTATCTATGAACTATTAAGCATATATGTTAAAATAGATATGTTTAAAAATACATAAATGGAGGGCTATATAATGCAAAATAAGACAAGAATTGGCGTTCTAGGCTATGGTAACCTAGGAAGAGGAGTTTTAAACTCTTTAAAACAAAATGATGATATGGAATTAGTTGGAGTATTTACAAGAAGAGAAAATCTTGTATTAGATGATGGTTCAAAAGCAATCCATGTTTCAAAAATTGGAGAATACAAAGATAAAATCGATGTAATGATTCTTTGTGGTGGATCAGCTACTGACCTTCCAACTCAAACACCTGAAATAGCTGCTATGTTTAATACAGTAGATAGCTTTGATACACATGCAAATATTCCAGAACACTTTGCAGCAGTAGATAAAGCTTCTAAGGCAGCTGGAACTTTAGGAATCATATCAGTAGGTTGGGATCCAGGTCTATTCTCATTAAATAGATTATATGCTAATGCAATCTTACCAGATGGAACTGATTATACATTCTGGGGTAAAGGTGTAAGCCAAGGTCACTCAGATGCTATAAGAAGAGTTCAAGGAGTTAAGAATGGTAAACAATATACTATTCCTAAGGAAGATGCTTTAGAAAAAGTAAGAAGCGGAGCTAATCCAGAACTTACAACTAGAGAAAAACACCTTAGAGTATGCTACGTTGTAGCTGAAGAAAATGCAGATAAGGCTAAGATTGAAGAAGAAATTAAGACTATGCCAAACTACTTCTCAGATTATGATACAGAAGTTAACTTCATAACTGAAGAAGAATTTAATAAGAACCACTCTGGAATTCCTCATGGTGGATTCGTAATAAGAACTGGTGTTACAGGTAATGGTAACAAACATAAGATAGAATATTCTCTAGATCTTGACAGTAACCCAGAATTTACTGCAAGTGTTTTAGTTGCTTATGCTAGAGCAATAAACAAGATGTTCAAAGAAGGAAAAACTGGTGCTATAACAGTATTTGATGTTCCACCAGCATATCTTTCAAGCAAGTCAGCTGAAGAATTAAGAGCACATATGCTATAATACATTTAAAGCCTGCATCTAAAAAAGATGCAAGCTTATTTTATATAGTTATAGAAATTTAATTATTTTTTATCTGTCATATAATTGTCACATAATCTATATATAATTAAAAATGTAAAGTAAGTAAATCACTATTATTCTCCTAAACTATGATAAACAATATAATTTTTATCGAGTAGGTGAACCTCAGAAATATTTTTTTCTGAGGTCTTTCCTCTCACAGAACCGTGCATGCGGGCCTCGCACACGGCTCTTGATAAA
>NZ_FPBY01000299.1 GCF_900116755.1 Clostridium sp. DSM 8431 | reverse complement strand
AATAAATTAATCTAATGAACCGCCGTATGCCAAACGGCACGTACGGTGGTGTGAGAGGTCGGTAATCAAAATAATTGATTACCTCCTACTCGATTAATGTATATGAAAGTATAGAATTGAAAAGAAGGGGTAAACTAATAGGTATGGAATTTTAAGCCATATTCTATTTGAGTGTAATAAACTGGATTCCAAAGAGTGAACTATTTTTGTTGGTTTTTAAATTTTAAGTTTTGTATTTATGTAATTTTAATTGAGAACAACATAAATAGAAATTATATTTCTTCTAAAATCAAAATGTAAATAGACTGGATGTTTAATTATGAATCTTAGTTATTTTAGATTTTATTGCTCCCTCTGTTTTAAATTAAAGAATAAAAGTTTTAAACTTAGAAAGGAAGTATCCTTATAAATTCAAAAGGAAGAGCACATATTTCATTAGGTATTCCTGGAACTGGCATTAGGTTTACAGTGTACTCTAAAAAGGGTTATGGCTAGATTTATGCTAGTATGTATTTTATTACATTGGCTATGATACAGTTCTTTATATTGATGGTGAAATTTATGTATTGGATTTTTGTTACTTTATGGTATGGATTAAAATGGTTAGTAATAGGAATTATCAAACTATGTAAATTGCCTTTTAGAAAGAAAAAATATATTAGAAGTATGAATAATACTTCTTATGAAATGGATGCAGATAATATATTTGCTGATGAAGATGAATGGATAGAGAAGGGTGGTCATTGATTACCTCTATTTTATTGTTATAATAACACCAGCTGACAGAGTACAGTTAAAATTGTAATATTTATAATAAGAATAGATATTATTAAAAGTATTACATGTTTTTAATTGAATAAATTAGAATTATTAATTTAATTCTAAAATAAATTAAATTAGGTTTATTTGTATAATTTGAAGGTAAAAATAGTTGATTGTATAATAAAGTTGTGTAAACCTATACAAAAGATGAAAAGAAAGGGGAAAGAGCAAATGGATAAACAGTCAATTTTTCATTATTGCAGCTTAGATACAGTCATAAAAATTATTGAGAGTAAGGATTTAAGATTTTCATAGGAGAGATGACTATATAGAGAAAGAATGGGCGTCAAAATTTATTGAAAAATACTTATTTGAAAAATTAAGAGTATATGCTGAGGCCAATAATTTAAAAGAAAATCAAAGGAATTCGTTATGATACAAATTCCAAATTAATAGCTTGTTTTTCAAAACGACCTGATTTAGCAAGACAGTGGAGAATATGTGCTGATGATGGAAAAGGTATAGCAATAGGATTTGATAAATATATAAAATCATTTATACAAGATATAATGAAATCTTATTATTCTTATAAAAAAAGAGAAGCAAGTAATAAATATATTTTTGATGAGAAGTTTAGGAAAGAAATTCAGAGATGTTGCAATATACTTATTAGGCGCTTAGCAAAGTTTGCTTATGAAATTAAAAATCCATATTTAGCTGAAGAAGAGGAAATTAGAATAATATATGATGTACATGCCTTAGATGAAAATCTTATACATGATTTATCCTTTAACGCTTATAATGAACTTCTTAATAGACCTAAAATAAAGGTGGATATATTTTGAAACCTATAAAATATGCTCAAAAAGATAATCGTATTTTCCCATATTGTGATTTGAATTTTTCTGGTTTTGTTAATAGTGGAATACATAGAAAAAGTATTGTTAATAAAATTATAGTTGGATCTGATAGTAAATTTTATGTAACAGATATCTATCATTATGTTATGTCTAAAGGGTTTGATACTAATAACTATGATAGTGCATTTTTACTTGGAAAATTTTACAGTCAAGTAACCAAACAGAATCCTAAGCTATTTTTAATGACTCAAAAATTTCTTCTATCGGCGTACCGCTTGCGGCAGCTTCATA
>NZ_FPBY01000300.1 GCF_900116755.1 Clostridium sp. DSM 8431 | reverse complement strand
TCATTTCAATTCCTCCAATTCATCATATCTTTATTATAACTCTTTTTGAGAAATATCCACTTTTAACTTGTACTATTTATATTCTAGCTCCACACCACACCAAGTAGAATAATAATCCCAGTCAAAGAAAATCCGATGTTTTAAACCCCTTAAACAAAAAAAGCGACCATCCACATCACGCAGACAGCCGCCAAAAACATTATTATTCAAAAATCCACTTTATCCGGATCCAGTCCAGACCCACCAAAGTTTTCAAGTGCATCTATTATCCTCATATCATCCTCGCCAAGCTCAAAATCAAATACATTTATGTTCTCTTCTATCCTTGCAGGTGTTACTGACTTTGGCAAAGGCAGGACATCATGCTGCAAGCACCATCGGATACAGGTCTGAGCGACCGATTTTCCATTTCTCAGGGCAATATCCTTTAATACGGCGTTATCAAGCATCCTTCCGGTTCCCAGAGGTGACCATGCCTCCACCAGAATGTTATTCTCCCTGCAATACTTAACAGTCTCTTCCTGAAGAAGCCCGGGGTGAAATTCTATCTGATTAACCATCGGCTTTATTTCCGTTTGCATAAGTGTAGCAAGATGATGAGGTTTAAAGTTTGAAACCCCGATAGCCTTGATTCTTCCTGCCTTGTAAAGCTCCGTCATAGCTCTCCACGTACCAAGGTTGATCTGCTCCCAATCTGCGAACATATGGGCTGCCGCAGGCCAGTGTATCAGGTACAGATCAAGATAACCGCATCCCAAATCCTGAATCGTCTTTTCAAATGCCGTCAGCGTCGATTCATAACCACGCTCTGTATTCCACACTTTGCTGGTAATAAACAGTTCTTCCCTTGGAATACCGCATTCGGCTATACCTTTGCCTACACTTACTTCATTTCCATAAACAGCTGCTGCATCGATATGTCTGTAACCGCAGCCTACAGCTGCCTTTACGCCATCTACCGTCACATCACTGTCCGGAGACTGCCATGTCCCATAACCTATTGCGGGAATCTCTACTCCGTTATTAAGCTTTATTGTCTTCATTTTTACCCTCGCTTTCTTCAATATCGTTTTCAAGTTTCCGGATCGCTTTTGCCGGCACACCTCCGACAAGGGTATTGTCCGGCACATCCTTTGTCACGACCGCACCTGCGGCAACAATCACATTATTACCTATAGTGACTCCGGGAAGGATCGTGACATTTCCGCCAATCCAAACATCATCACCAATCCTTACGGGGTTTGCGATCCCGATGTGTTGTCTTCTTCCCATAGGCGTAAGGGGATGTCCCACAGTCGTTATAAGGGTGTTCGGACCGATCATGACATTATTGCCTATGTAAACCTCCCTGATATCCAGGATAGTCAGATTGTAATTTCCTGTAAAATTATATCCGATATGGATATTCTTTCCGTTATCACAGTTAAATGTCTTCGCGATCCAGACTTTTTCGCCTACGCTGCCGAGATTCTCTTTCAGCATTTCATACTGTGCCGCAAAATCCAACGGATCAAGGGCATTATACTTTCCGCACCAGATGATTGCACGCTCCTTAAGTGCATCTACTTCCTCATCATCATAGCAGTACTCAAGCCCTGCTTTCAGCTTCTCAAGCTCCGTCATATACCTGTCCTCCATATAATTTTTCTCTCTTGTATTTTATTATGATTTCTTCCGAAACACAACTAAAAATTCTTCCACTCAAAGATGTATAATTTAAATTGTGTATATTTTTTAAATTTTAGTTTAATGTTTTTAGCCAAGCCTTAGTTTCTTTAAGTCTATAAGAATTTCCATTCATACTAATAACATAAGATTGGACCTATGTCAATATAGTGGACACATTTTTTCGATTTTTTCTATGCTATTTTATTTCTTTCTCGTACCTCACATTCTTCAGGAGTAATATAA
>NZ_FPBY01000303.1 GCF_900116755.1 Clostridium sp. DSM 8431 | reverse complement strand
TTAAATTATTCATCTTTTGTTCTTTCCCCTTGATTTTATTATTCAAATTATATAATAGAATCTAGGCTGTTTCAACTAACATTGGAAAGAACCTTAAATATTTACCACCACTTTTAATGTATAATGTAATTCACCTTCATAAAACTCGAACTCATCTGGCAGCTTACTCACAACACCATCATATATAAATCCCATATTTTCTATTATTTTTTTAGATGCTATATTTTCCGGCTTAACAACTGCTACTAATTCTCTTATGTCACATTGATTTAAAATAAAGTCTAAAAGAGCTCTTACTGCTTCAGTGGCGTATCCATTATTCCAATATTCACTTTTTAATGTATAATATATTTCTGTTTGACTTTTGTCATAATCCAAATAACCGAAGCCACACCATCCTATATATTGGTTAGTTTCTCTTAATATAATAGGAAAACTATATTTATATTCTGCATCTAATGAATAATTATTTATTAGCCATTCAACTGCTTCCTCTGCCTGTTTCATACTTATAGTATCTTCAACAATGTATGATGTATTTTTTTTATCATTTAAGGTTTCATATAAACCTTTTACATCTTCTTTTTTATACGTTCTAATAATAAGTCTTTCAGTTTCTATCCATACATTCTCCACCATATTTTAAATATCCCTCCAAAATTTATTTTTCTACAAACTTTATATATTCCGGAATTGGTTTGATATTATTTAAATCTGCTTCAAAAAGTACCTTTTCCTCATCTTTTTTAACTTCTTTAAAACCATTAAATTTATAGGTTATGTACATCATTCTATTTCTTTCAGTTGGAAGGAATTCTGCTACTAATCTTACATTGGCTTTTTTAGCTCTTTCCATTATATAGTTCATCATAACACCGCCAACGCCCCTTGAAACCACACGGCAAGACATCAACAGTAGTTTTAATGTCCATATATCCTCTTTTCTCTCAACTAAAGCTACACCAATCTTGCCATAGTCACCATACTTATCTTCTAATTGTGCAATAAAAACATCATTGTCATCAGATTTACTTAATCTATCAAGTTCATCATAAGAATATGTATACCCAGTTGTATTGAGCTGATGAGTTCTAACTGTTAGTTCCTCCACTCTCTTTAAATCATCTTCTTGAACTTTACTTACTGTAAAAACAAGATTAAGAGTACTTAAAAATTCATCAGGTGTACCATTGAACTCTTCTTCGATTTTATTTCTTTTGATATCATTCATATATAATAATCTTCTGTTTTTAGAATCTTGAGTAACAAATCTAGGATTCATTTCATCCATTTCTAACATGCCTTCTATCGCTGTATCGGATAAACATAAAACTTCTGGAAACTTATGGTTCACCTCTTCTCTCTCAAAATCCTGATCATCTATAAAAGCTAATGTATCCATTCCTATATTGATATTCTTAGCTATATTTTCGATCCCCATAGACTTAGGATTCCAACTTATTTCTGGATAAATAAAATACTCTGAAAGATTAAAATCTTTTATCTTGCTCCACGCTAAATCAAAATCATTTTTGCTACAAATAGATTGTAAAATCCCCCTTGAATCTAGTTCTTTTATTTTCTCAACAATACCTTTTCTTAAAGTCACATTATCGCTTTCAACTAATACTCCATCCCATAAAGTGTTATCTAAATCCCAAATCACACATTTTATCTTTCTATTTTCCATAGATATCCCCCTTGTATAATCTAGTTGTAACATTTGATAGAAAACTATTTACTATTCTAACGAACATTACATGTCTAA
>NZ_FPBY01000306.1 GCF_900116755.1 Clostridium sp. DSM 8431 | reverse complement strand
TACAAAATAGGACACGATGAATAAGGAAAAATCTCGATATGGGTATAATTGTCCATATTTTGAGTAGCAGAAAAGAGACTTGAGAGTAGACGATTACAATACAAAAACAGTTTTCAAAATGTCTATGCCTATATTTATAGAAATGTTTTTACAATTACTTGTTGGTAATATTGATCAAGTTATGGTAAGTCAATATTCACAAGGATCAGTGGCAGCAATAGGTAATGCCAATCAAATAATGAATATTGTAATTATATTTTTAAATGTAATGTGTATAGCAACAACAATTTTAGTTTCTCAATATATTGGTTCAGGAAAGAGAGAACAGATATCAGAAGTATGTACAGTATCTCTTTCTTTTATTGTGTTTATAAGCTTTAGTATAAGTGCAGTGTTACTACTTTTTTCAAGAAATATATTTCAAGCACTTAATGTACCAATAGATATATTAGATGAAACTTGTACATACATGAGAATAATAGGTGGTTTTATAGTGATTCAAGGGCTTTATTTAACTATTGCAGCAGCTCTTAGAAGCTATAAACTTATGAATGATGTTATGATAGCATCTGTTATTATGAATATTCTAAATATTATAGGAAATGCAATATTAATTAATGGCCTTTTTGGGATGCCAATGCTTGGAATTAAGGGTGCAGCTATTTCAACTAACATTAGTAAAACAGTAGGCCTTATTATTGTAATAGGTATAATGCTTAAAAAGACAGAAGCTAGAGTAAAACTTAAGTATTTAAGACCTTTTCCAAAGAATACTTTAAAACAAATGCTACGTATAGGACTTCCTACAGCAGGAGAAGAACTTTCATATAGTTTTTCTCAAATGGTTATTTTAATGTTTATAAACCTATTTGGAACTGCTGTTATTGCAACTAAGGTTTATGCAAGTATGCTAGCTAATGTTGCTTATGTGTATACAATTTCACTTTCAGCAGCTACACAGATAGTTATAGGATACTTCATAGGAGCTGATAGAATAGATAAAATTGAGGAAAGAGTATGGAGCACTATGAGAATATCCATATTGGTATCTTTATCTATTACGGCAATTATTTATTTAAATAGTAATTTCATATTTGGAATATTTACTGATAACATGGAAGTAATAACTTTAGGTAAGAAGATAATGTTTATTGAGCTTATCTTAGAAGTTGGACGTGCAGTTAATATTGTTATGACAAGATGTCTTCTTGCAATTGGAGATGTATATGTGCCACCAGCTACTACCTTTGTATTTGCATGGGTAATTGCAGTAGGTTTCTCTTATATTTTAGGAGTAAGAATGGACATGGGCCTTGTTGGAATATGGATAGCTATGTGTATGGATGAATGTATAAGGGCTGTAGTATTTGCTATAAGATTTAAAACTGGCGGATGGAAAAAGCGAATTAATAGAGTTGTTGAAAGTAGTGATATTCAACTAGAAAATTAAATGTTAAGATTGTGTGATTTTAAAATTAAGGAGATGTATCTAATGATTGAACAGACCCCTGTCAAGTAGACAGGCAAAATAAATAAAATTTTCTATTCGATTTTTCTCTTTTTTCTAATAGCATAGCCTTGTATGCTAAAATACGTTTATTTTCAGGTATAGGATATTGCGCAGGGGGTATT
>NZ_FPBY01000307.1 GCF_900116755.1 Clostridium sp. DSM 8431 | reverse complement strand
AATAGTACCTAAACACCAGCGTTCTGTGAATGGCATTGAAGATAAAATCTTAGGGCTTTATGCTACCGGAATGACAACTAGAGATATATCAGAGCCTGACTTACGGACAGTTATTATCAATATTATTGAAAAAATTCCATTATAATTTACATTTTAAATCATTATGGAATTGAGTTTTTAATCATGTTCATTTTTATTGAATTTAAGTATAAAAAAGTAAAACAAAGTTTCTATTATTACTATAATCACCTTGTCAATGGAAATAGATGTATCAGCTTTGATACAAGGTAAAACAAGTTTTTAAGTGATATTTTTTCCTACAAGAATAATAAGCTCTTTTAAACCATTTAAGTCCACTAGTAAATATACTATAAATTCTAATTTTATTTCCTTTAATATTTTTTGTTGCTCCTAGTAAGTTATTTTTCTTATCTTTAGAACATGAAATACCAAGAGAAATCATATATGAATAAGCTATACAAACACAAAAATATAACATTTTAGCATAGTGTATATTATTACTCCAGGTATCTTCTAAATTAAAACCACTACTCTTAAAATCCCTAAACATTTCTTCAATATCAAATCTTTTTTTGTATTCTCTTATTGCATAAGGGGCGGAAAGATTATTAGCAATAAACCAGGTATCTTCAGCATCTTGTGCTTTACATACTGCCATATTACAAATGTATTTTTTTAGATGTTAACTTTACATTATAAAAATGTTTTGTAGCATTTTTTCTAGGAATTATATCATTCAAATTTTTTATTTTATTTTTTCCGTCAATGAATATTCCTAAATCTTTTGTGCATCTAATACAATATTTCCATTTAAGTTCTTCATCTATAAAACTAAATAAATCAATACTCTTAAATCCTCTATCTGCAAGAATAGTAACATCAAATTCATAAGGAGTTAATATTTTATGTAAAAATCTAAGACCTTCTTTTACATGTATAAAATCTTTATTACTATCCTGCTTATATTTAAATAATTTAAACCAAAGGGGAACAGCTCTTTTTCCTACTTTTAATGAAAATTGAAGTATTAAAAATCTATCATCTATTGTTGTATGATCAAATATTATATATAGTGATTTTGACTTAAATTTATATTTTTGTAATAACTTATATGCAAAAAATTCATAAAGCCTTTCAGGATCAATAGCTTTATTACTTAAAAATCTTTGTAATCTCTTTATTTTACTTTCTTCAGTTCCAGAAGAATAGCAATCTTTTAATTCTTGAGATATCTTAGATAAAACAACTGATTGTGAACATATTATTCCAATAATCATTGCAATTAAATTATTTAAGCGAGGAACAGATAAAATTATCATTTTTTCTAGTGTTTTTTTTAATTCTGTAGTAATATATTCTTGATCGTTGATCATAAATAAACCACCTTTCATTTGTAAATTATTTGCGCAAAATTTATTTTACAATAAAAAAGGTGGTTTTTTATATTTTTCAAAATAATTTTTTTGTCAAAATGCAAATTTCCAATTAAATGGTTAATAACTGTCCGTAAGTCAGATATCAGAGCAAATAAAAGAGTTATATGGAGTTGATATAAGTGCAGAAACTGTATCTAATATAACAAATAGAATATTACCACTA
>NZ_FPBY01000309.1 GCF_900116755.1 Clostridium sp. DSM 8431 | reverse complement strand
TTCTTAAGTTGACGACATTGTACGTGCGGTGGTGTGAGAGGTCGGTAATCAAAATAATTGATTACCTCCTACTCGATTATAAACAAATAAAAAACTTAAAAGAAAATAGAATTTCTTGTTATTACATTATTATTTGGGTTATAATAATGTAATCAGAATATAATAAATGGGAGTGATAAATGAATGGCAACTTCTATTAAAGATGTAGCAAAAGAAGCCGGTGTATCTATTGCAACCGTTTCAAGAGTGTTAAACGATATCGATGTAGTAAACGAAGACACGAAGAAAAAGGTTTTAGATGCAATTAAAAAATTAGGTTATAGACCAAATATCGTAGCAAGAAGTTTAAAAACACAAAGAACAAAAACAATAGGAATATTAATTCCTGATATATCAAGTCAATTTTATCCAGAAATAGTAAGAGGAGCAGAAGACGTTTCTCATATATATGATTATAATATAATTCTTTGTAATTCTGATTTCGATTCAGATAAAGAAAAAGAATATTTAAGAGTACTTAAGGAAAAAATGGTAGATGGAGTTATCTATATGAGTAGTTCATTAGATGATGAAATCATTGATACAATTAATGACTTAGATTTAAAAACAGTTCTAGTTGAAAGTAAAGATAAAAATCATGATTTTCCTAGCGTAACTATAGATAATATAAGTGCAATCTACTGTGGAACTAAGCATCTAATTGATAATGGAGCTAAAAACTTGGCTTATATTGGAACAGATGCCAAAGGTATGAATGCATGGGGAGAAAGATATATCGGATTTGAAAAAGCAGTAAGAGAAGCAGGACTTAAAAAAGATAACGATTTAGTATTCTTTGATACATTAAAAGTAAAATCAGGTGCAAAAGCAGTAAAACATTTTATTGAAACAGGAAAGAAATTTGACGGAATAGTATGTGCATCAGATGAAATTGCAATGGGTGCTATAAATGAGTTAAGAGATAATGGAATAAGAGTTCCAGAAGATGTAAGTGTTATAGGATTTAATAATAATAATGCTGGTGCAATCTTCTATCCAAAGATATCTACAGTAGCACAACCAAGCTATGATATGGGATCTGTTGCTATGAGAATGCTTATAAAGATTCTTAATAAGAAGCCATTAGATCAAGATCAATATGTACTTGATTATCAATTAATAAAGAGAGATAGTACAAAATAATTTTATAATAGTATAAAAATGAGCTGTTGGAATAGATAATAATTTATCTATTTTAACAGCTTATTTTATTTATAAAATAAGAGTTAAATATATGTATTATATGTCTGAATTGTATAAATTTATTGGCAATAGAATACAAAGTATTAATGAAAAATAAATGAGTAATGTTTTAATAAATATTTTTTTAATTTTAAATATAAGGTATAATTGGAATAAATATATAATTTTAAACGTTAATAAAAAATAATATTTAATCTTAGCAAGAATGCCTAAAATATAAATAAACTAATTTTTGATAATAAAATTATTATACTACATAAAAAAATACTGATTTAATTAGCAATAGTTTGTAAAAAGATGTTGCAAAAAAAATAGAGCCTAAGACAAGAAAAAACAAAAAAAAAAAAAA
>NZ_FPBY01000308.1 GCF_900116755.1 Clostridium sp. DSM 8431 | reverse complement strand
ATAATTGAGGTATGATGTAAATCTCAATAACTTTATAGGGATATTTTATTACTATTTTTGAAGCAATAAAAGACGCCAAAAACTTTTACGCTTACCTTTATTTAGATATACTCCATTGTTATCAAATTTTCCTATTGTATTCTTTTCTTTTCCAGTTGCTAATAAACAAGTTGTTATGCATCCATCTGGAGAGAATATTAAATTTTCACCTGAAGTGGCTTCACAATAATGTAACTTCCAAGGTTTCACAGTATCTTCAAGATTTAAAAAGGTCATTAAGTATCCTATCACTGGAGAAACTATATTTTTAATAATACATTTTTCTGTTCCAAAGTCAGGAATATACTTTAATATATTTTGATATAATTCACTTTCAGAAAAAACTAACCCATTTGAATCAAAAAAGTCAAGTACTGGCGATATGTACGGAATTACATAACCCGTCTCAACCCACTTTTTTCCTTTATAAATTCAATCAGTTCACCAATATGTTTGAAATTTTCCTTATCAATGTTAATTCTTAATCTTGTTACAACTTTTATCTTAATTAACTCTTCAATTCCTTCACAAATTTTATCAAAAGAACCTGTTCCATCTGCTCTTATTCTTCTCTTATCATGTATCTTCTTATTTCCATCCACAGTAATTTGTAATAGAACTTCTGGATATTGCTGAAGCAATTCTGAATAAAACTTAATTGTTGTTCCATTTGTTATAACTTTAACTATAATTTCATTATTTCTTGCAAATTCAAACACTTGTTTAACAATATCATAATTTCCCTTAAGTAAAGGTTCACCTCCAAATAATGATATTGTTATTGGTTGCTTATCATTTATTCTTTCACTTTGATTTTTATTTTCTAATATATATTTAAAAATAGTCTGTAATTGTGAATCACTTAAAACTTTCATATTTTTATGTGACTTCTCTTCTTCAAAACAATAAGTGCATCTCAAATTACATCCCATAGTTGGACAAATTGTAAAATTTCTTTTGCTTTTTCTTCTTATCAACTCAGCATTTATTCTTCTATACTGTTCAATTGCTAATAATTCTTCTTGTTTATCTTTAAAAATATATTTTCTTTCTCTTAATTGATGTAATAATTCTGGATCATTGACTTCCATTTCTGATATACCCATATTTAAAGAATCAATTTTATTCTTTGTTTCTTCATCTATCACATCAAATGCACCTGATATTGTATTAATCAAAAGTATGTTATCATTATCTAGTTTGTATGTTAAAATTCGCTTTGTTAAATACATCTCTAAAATTACACCTCCAAAACACATATCAATTCACCTAAATTTTAAAATTAAAGATTTATTACTACTGCATTTTTTTAATTTTATATTCGATAAATTGATATGCATTTATTTAACTATTTATATATCTTATAGACTGAAACAAATACAGTTAAAACTAAAACATATACAATCGAAACACCAAGAAACGCATGCTGCATATTCTTCTCTGTTTTCCAATACTTCTACTGACATTTCTGACCATAAATTTTTATTACCTATGATAGTGCATTTTTACTTGAAAAATTTTACAGTCAAGTAACCAAACAGAATCCTAAGCTATTTTTAAT
>NZ_FPBY01000311.1 GCF_900116755.1 Clostridium sp. DSM 8431 | reverse complement strand
TTTTTTATTTTATTCAGTTGTAAAATTATTCAAGCATTTTTGCACTATTATAGTTTTCTATTATTTTCAGTATTATTTATCCTTTTTTACATTATTATTTTTAATTTGAATAAAAAAACTACAAATTCTATTATTATATCTAAATATCTTTTCCCAAGTAATAATCATCATATGATTTTGCTGTAAAATCTAACATTCTTGCTTCAAACATATACCCTTGCATTATCCAAAAACAAACTCCTGCTTTATTGCCTACATTAGTTTTTATATAAATTTTTCTCATTCCTTTTTCTTTTGCAAATTCTTCTATATATTTTAATAACTTGCTTGCAAGACCTTGTCTTTTATAATCTTTATTTATACCAAGCCATACAATTTCACCTACATTTTCAGCACCTTCAAATTGATTTAACTTTGCAACTCCAAACCCCCTCACTACATTCTCTACTTCAATAACAAACACGTTATAGATATCATTACTATAGAATTCACTAACAACTTCCTCTGCAACTTCATCTACATTTTCATTTCCTAACATTACTTTTACTAAATCTTTTAGCACCTCTTTATCATAACTTTTTGCTCTTCTTATCATGTTGCCCCCTACTTTCTTGTATTCACTACATTTATTTAATAAAAAAACTGATGTAAACTTAATCACTTAAGTTCTAAAGTAACTTACCATTTAAAAAATGAAAGTCACATACCTTTCGCCCTTGTCCAATAGTCCCTTTACGTTTAAATATTATATTTGGTGCATAGCCGAAAAAGCTGTTACATCATTAGCTCAGAATACTGGACATAATTCAGGACAATTATATTTTTCTGTTGTCTCCATATAAATACAACGTTTCATATCAAAATGTATTTCTTTTTTATCATATTGTTGCCACTCAACATCGTTGATTTACAAAACAATTTAAATATTTGATATCCAAAAGGGATTTTGCCTAAAGTCTCATTTTCCTTTTTAGCTTCCCTAGCACTTATCTGTGTTATTTCTAAGGTATTATTATAGGCCTCTTCCATATTAAATCCTGATTCCTTAAAAGCTGAATACATAGCTATTGTAGGAAGTATTTTCGTATCCATATGTTCTTTTATTGCTTTACTATTCCTATAATTAGCTTCTTTTTTTAATTCTAATAACTTTTTATCTGCCATGTTTGCTATCTTTTTACCTTTTTCATTTCCAAATTTTTTAATACATTCATCATAGCAAAATGGGTATTTTGTTTCTTTGAACTCCATTTCTATTCCCTTCCATCATATACCAAATATATTGCCACTCCTCTCTCCTAAATTATACCAAAATTTATTTCTATTACTTGCGCATTATAATAAATAGTTATTTTTTGTAATTAACTTTATTATGCTATAATTAGTAAAAATACTGTTGGAGATGATTTTATGGAAAATAAAATAGAAGAACTAACTCAAATACTTAGAGATAGTACTAATATTGTATTCTTTGGAGGGGCTGGGGTAAGTACTGAATCTAATATTCCAGACTTCAGAAGTGCCAGTGGTTTATGGAACGAAAAACTTAAGATAAATCTTACTCCAGAACAATTAGTTTCTCACA
>NZ_FPBY01000325.1 GCF_900116755.1 Clostridium sp. DSM 8431 | reverse complement strand
TCAGATTCCACCTCACAATGGACACCCTTGTCTTAAGCTATACGGTTGGCACTATCAGCCCCCGTTACGGACTTTCACCGATTAGTGCACGCCCAGCTGGGCGCACAAAAAACTGTATCTAAGAAATTATCAATCTCTTAGATACAGACCTATACTTTTACTATATGCTTGAACAAGCTTCAGCAGCTTTGTTTGCTAAGTTCATTGCCTCTTCAAATACCTTATTTAATTCTTCTACAGCAGTTAATTGTTCTCCTGTCATAGTTGAAGAAAATTCAATGCTTTCTTTTACTTTTGTAATAGACTTAACTATATTCATTAATGTCTTATTTATCTTATCTGAAGATTCACCACTTAAGCTAGCAAACTTCTTCATTTCAGAAGCAACAATTGAGAATCCTTTTCCTGCATCTCCTGCTCTTGCTGATTCTATTGAAGCATTTAATGCTAATATATTAGAAAGCTTAGCATTTTGCTGAATTGCAGTTACAACTTCTATAGCTTCCTTAAGTTCAGCATTAACTACTTCTGTTATAGCGTTTATTTCATTCATATTATTAGATAATTTATTAGAATATGATGATATTTCTGCAATAGATTTTTCAGTATTTTCTATTGAAGCTATAAGATCTGTAGCAGTTGATCTAACTTCTTCTTTTTCATCTGATGGAAAAGTATATGTTACAACTCCTACAACTTCTCCTCCATCAAATATAGGTGTTATTGACCCTTCAAAAGCTATTCCCAAAACTTCTTTAGGAACTTTGTTGTAAAAAGATTTTCCAGTTCTAATTGCTTCAAATATTTTATCATTCTTATCCTCTAGTTTATGACCTATTTCAAACCCAACTGGTAAAATATCTGAACTACATAAACCTTGTACAACACCCTCCTTATCCCAAACATATATAGTAGGATTTATTCCTGACATTTGTTGAATAAGTGGTAAAAATTTTATTAATTCGTTAATTTTTGCATTCATCTTTTGTTAAAATACCTCTCTCCCTTTTATTCAAAGGTATTTTATCATAATTTTTCTCCTAAATAAAGTAAAATTAATATTATTTCCTATAATAGTGCAAAAATGCTTGAATAATTTTACAACTGAATAAAATAAAAAA
>NZ_FPBY01000314.1 GCF_900116755.1 Clostridium sp. DSM 8431 | reverse complement strand
TTTCCTATCTCTACATATAGATTTCTCTATATGCTGACTATTTTGGCTACTAACTCATGACTAAAGTCACGAGTATGCGTAGCCATTCTAATCAATCTTTTCTTTGTTTATATCAAGGCCATCAATACCTAAAGTTTTAATTTTAACTCCCTTAGGTCCCTTTTCAATACTTCCTTTTTTAATAGCTCTAGTAAAATTAATATTTATATCTAAATTATTGTTATTTATTCTTTCTAATATCTTTCCACTACTTAATTCTTTAGCTATCTTAGTTACATCTTTAGGTTCATAGGAATCCATTTGTATAACTGTATCTGCTATGTCAAAATAATCTCCAGAGCTTCCTACAACTATTATTGTTGAAATTCCTAAAGCTTCATAAAGTCCCTTAACAATTTCAATAAAAGGTGTTATTGGTTCCTTTTCTTTTGCAACTAATCTTTGCATTATGTCATCTCTTATCATAAAATTAGTAGCTGATGTATCCTCATCTATTAAAAATAACTTTGTTCCACTTTCAATTCCTTCAACAATATTCGCTGCCTGAGAAGTACTTCCACTAGCATTTTCACTGCTAAATACCTTAGTATCTTTTCCATTAGGTAAATTATTTATAAATAATGAAATATCATTTTTATGAATTACTCTTCCATCTTCTGCTCTTACTTTAAGCGCAGTATCATCTGTTATTACAAACTCTCTTCCATCACCTTCTATATGGTTATAAACTCCAAGTTCAAGAGCTCTTAATAGTGTGGATTTACCATGATATCCACCACCGACAATTAAACTTACACCTTTCTTTATTCCCATACCTGTTATTTTTCCTCTATTAGGTGTATCAAAACTTATTTCTAATTCTTTAGGTGACTCAAATTTCTTTCCATTTTGCAATGGCCTTGTTGAAACTCCACTTTCTCTAGGAAGTATTGACCCATTTGCAATAAAAGCAACTAAACCTCTTTTAGATAACTCTTCTCTAATAAAAACTTGGTCTTCTACAAGCTTGACTCTTTCTATAAGCTTATTTTTATTTATATTGTTATACTCAATTGAATTACTAACTATCTCAGGTAAGAAATTATATAATATTTTTTCTAATTCTTTAGCAAGAACACTTCTTCCTCTAGCAGGGAATCCAACTTCAATCCTTATTTCTACTTCTTTTTCATTTACAATTATAGCTGTTCTATCTAATATTTCTTGAGGACATCTACTTATAGATATAAGACCACTTTTCCCTGAACCAAACACTTTTTTGCTATATACATTTATATTCTTAAAAAATAATCTTGTTAAAAAATCCTGTACAGCTATCTTTTTATATTTTTTATCAAATAGTTCACCTGGAATTTTAGAAACCTTTTGATTCATTATTACTCTTACTTTTGATGGTGCTGCAAAAGGATCTCCTTGAACATGATCAATAGATAATACATACTTATTAAAATCATATTGTCCTTCTAATGATTTATATGATTTATACCCTTT
>NZ_FPBY01000318.1 GCF_900116755.1 Clostridium sp. DSM 8431 | reverse complement strand
TAAAATAATAATGGTTTATTAAGTGTACCCTTTTTTAAAAAATTACTTTTTAAAATTTTTTATTTTTTTGTATAACTGGTCTATGCATTAAAAAATAGTCAGCAAACTTGAGTTCACTAACTATTCTTAAAATATCTCACTAACCCATTCAGGCATATTATTCGATTTCCATATTATCTTACCAGCTTCAATATTCATTATTTCTCTAAATAAATTACTATTATCGTAAATATTTATTTCATCGCAAAGATCAATAACTCTTTTTAAGTTATCTAAGGAATCATAATATCTTCTCTCTATATCCTTATCAGCAATTCCATGACCACCTTTAGCAACTCTTATCCTCACTCTTTCCTTTGCTATTTCCGTATTATCTACTCCAATATAATTCATAACAACATAAAATCCTTTTTCCTTTGCAGACTTTATATTTTTAATAATACTATTACCGCATAAAGTTGTTTCTTGGTTAAAAGATACACCTTCTTCAGTATATGTAGACATGTTACTTACCTATAATCTTTGCCTGTTCTTTTTGTAATCCTAAATTTGAAAGAGTCATATAAAAGTCCTGCTCATCTTTTGTTTTTGCTTTTTTAAACATCTCTTTTAGCTGGCTATATGAATAATGGCTAAATACATCATATAAATTTATATCATCTTTATTCATTTTATTGCCTCCAATAATAAATACATTTATACATTATTATATACCAGAAAACTGAATTCTTAAACTAATCTCTTTTTATTTTGGTTCTCCACACATACACTTCTCCGTAACAATCGTAATCACCATTAATTATTTTTTAGCCACATAATAGCTGAATATGCATGCATTGCCATAGCTATATCTACATTAGGATTTTTACCCATCTTTTCTCAAAATCTATAAATATTTAGCAAATCATACACTATGTTCTTTGCCTATATATGGTCCATAATTCTCTACTTTTTTATATTTGCACCTTTCATAGAGTCCTAAAGCTTCTCTTTGATTTTTACCAGTCTCTAAAACTGCTTTTTTGTATCCTAGTTCTAATGCCCATTTTTCAAGATTCTTTAATATTTCCTTTGAATATCCATTGCCTCTTTCTTCTTTTAAAACAAACATTCTTTTTATTTCTACAGAATCTTTATCATATGGTTTAAAACAACCGCAGGCAACAGCTTTACCACCTTTTTTAAGAATTAGTACTGTCTCTATTAAAGGAAGTACATTATGCTTGAACAGACCCCTGTCAAGTAGACAGGCAAAATAAATACTATAATAGTGCAAAAATGCTTGAATAATTTTACAACTGAATAAAATAAAAAA
>NZ_FPBY01000320.1 GCF_900116755.1 Clostridium sp. DSM 8431 | reverse complement strand
TAAAGTAGTAGGTGATTTATTCACTACAAAATAGGACACGATGAATAAGGAAAAATCTCGATATGGGTATAATTGTCCATATTTTGAGTAGCAGTGTAATATATGATAAAACCAATAATGAAAGATGTAATTTTTCTTGGACAAAAATCAGAAGAAGCAACAATAAAAGATAAAGGAGTAGTCATTGATTTAATGGACACCTTAAGAGCAAATTTAGATGGCTGTGTGGGAATGGCAGCAAATATGATTGGAGTTAAAAAGAGGATTATAGTTATATGCGCTGGTGAAATGATAGTACCAATGATAAATCCTGTAATAACTAAGAAAGAAGAGCCTTATGAAGCTGAAGAAAGCTGTTTATCTCTAGCAGGTGTTAGAAAAACAAAAAGATATAATAAAATAAATGTTGAATACTTAGATAAAGACTTTAATAAAAGACAAGGAACTTTTTCAGGGTTTACAGCTCAAATAATTCAGCATGAAGTTGACCATTGTAATGGAATTATAATTTAATATGGAAAAAAACATCTTGATAATTAAATCAGGATGTTTTTTGAAAATGAAAGAATAATTATTTAAAATTTGTAACCAAAATTAACCTTTAAACATATAATAGTGATATAGTAATAAAAGGAAAATTAGATGAGGAAAGTATTATTAAGTTTTGTTTGCACTATAGGACTAATTCTTTTTTTATTTACTGGATGTAAAAGTCAAGATCCATATTTAAACTTATCAGGATATGATATTCCTAATACTATACAAGCTAATACTGATTATAATATAGAAGGAATTATTAAATGCAATGATACAATAAAATGTGCAGGTATAAGGATAAAAGATGTAGATAGTAATGTTTATGAAATAAGTAAAACATTAAATAATCATGAAAATGAATTTGATCTTTTAAGGCTTAATCAGTATATAGACTTTGGTAAATTATCTAAAGGAGAAAAGATCATAGAAGTCATTGCTGTGAGAAGTAATTATCCAGAAGTATTGGCTAAAAATTATTTTACGGTAAGTTAGTAGGTTTCTTGACAACGATTACAAAGGATGATATTATATTTATATGGTAATAAATGGTGAGATTACTGTGTCAAAAAAATCGCTTTCATACTTAGTGTTTAAATTCTAAAGAATCTAATAAAAGATAGGTTTAGAAATATGTAGGCTTTCATATATTTCTAACCTATCTTTTATCATTTACTTAGGGTTAATCATATTTCTTAACCCTTATATATCAAGGCTTCGAAAAGCCGAGATTTCTATATCACTCAAATTTCCT
>NZ_FPBY01000326.1 GCF_900116755.1 Clostridium sp. DSM 8431 | reverse complement strand
TTTTAATATGAAATTATTTTACTTTTAGAACCTTTTGCATGGTAAAACAAAGCTGCTTCCTGCGCTGAAAAGCGTGGCGTCAGCCACTTTGTTCTAATGCTATTAAGATTCCAACTAAAGATAGAGAATTCTATCACTTATATAAGTAGGATTAGTTCATATAACCTATGACTTGAAAAATTCTAATGCAGTGAAAAAACTAAAAAGAAAAATAAAGAGAATTAGATTTAGAAACTTTTTATAACAAGCAAAATAATTTTCTGTGTACTATCAACTTTCTTTTGGAATAAGTTTAAAAAGTTATACTTATATATTTGGAGTTATAGAATTTATTTCTCAGTTAAATTATTTCTAGCTATATAAAGATAATCTGATTATATAGTGCTTTACTGATATAAAAAAGTTTTATTTATGGAAGATATTAATTTTGTATAAAAAGTAGTTATTTTTTTGAAGTAAAAATGAAAATTATAATAGATAGAGCAGTAAAATTATACTTAAATTTATTGATTGAATATTAAATTATAAAATTTTGAAGAATTTTTTTGAGTTGTATTAGGTCAAAAATGTTAATTGAGTGAGTATTTTTTTCTTTTATAAGATCTAAATGTTTGCAAATTATTGATCACTTTTTGAGAAAATAATTTTGGTAATTATAGTAGCTGGTGTGGATAAGTATAATATTTTATAAAAAAATAATAGAAACTTGTCCGAGTGTGTCTACATAAGAGATAAAAAGAAAACTTGAGAAAATGATAGAAAAAAAGAAATAAATCCATTATATAAGGTGAAATGTATAGGATGTTAAACAAGTATATGATAGAATAGTCAATGTTCCGAGGGGGACACGGCTGATAAACAAGTGAGTTGTGAGTTAGCTAAGAGGTCAACAAAAAATGTTGAAAAACATAAAAAAAGTTGTTGACAAGATTTCTTCAGAATGATATGATAAACGAGTCGCTGAGAGGCGAAGAGATCTTTGAAAATTGAACAGATTTAGATAAAGTTAAGAACCAGCAATTCTTTTATGAGTAAGTTTTTTGAGTAAGATTAAACTTTTTATTGAGAGTTTGATCCTGGCTCAGGACGAAC
>NZ_FPBY01000330.1 GCF_900116755.1 Clostridium sp. DSM 8431 | reverse complement strand
TGTTTTGTTCCTCTAATTGAAAAATTTAATGATACATATGGGCATTATCCCAAATATCCAGTTGCCGATGCCGGCTACGGTTCATATAATAACTAGCCCCTACTTTTATAATTTATCTTATTTTCTAAATAAAACTCTTAATAATTTTGCAAAGGATAACTTTCCTGTTGCAGCCGCTGCTGCTGTAGCTGCTGCTCCTCCTACAACACCTGCCGCAGCAACTGTTTTTGCTGTTTTAGATGCCATAAAGCCTTTTGCTTTTGAATATTTTCCAGTATTACTTTCATCTTCAAAATCACTACTTGTACTATTATCAAAGTCTGAATCAACATCTAATTTATTTTCAGTTTCTTCATCTGTTTCTTCTTCAATTTCATTTGTATCTTCAGCTTCTACTTCATTTACCTCTTCAATTTCATCAACCATATTATTATTTATTTCATCTACATTTTCTACTTGTTATAGATTCAATAACATTATCTACTATAGTATCAGTAATTGGTGGAAGCACAATATTAGTACTATTATCATTATTATTAGAATTATTATCTGATTCCACTATGTTTTCTATAACCTCTACTTCTAATACTGCAGCAGCTGTTGCTCCATTCTTATCTTTTACCGAATATGTAACTTTATAATTACCTGGAGTATTTATATCACCGGGAGCAGTATATGTTACTCTATCTTTCAGATCACCCTCTTCATAATCATAAGCAATATCTACATAATCAAGTAAATTTATCTTATCAGTATTATTTATAGTTATCTTATTATTGCTTAAAACAATTACTGGCACATGATTTTCATTTACTATATTCTTTGAAACATTAACGTATCTATCAACTATAGTTTCATTGCCATCACTATCAATAACTTTATATTGAATTGTATGTTTTCCTACAGAAAGCTTACTTAAATCAATATCTGGATATATTATATTAGATCTATAATAGTGCAAAAATGCTTGAATAATTTTACAACTGAATAAAATAAAAAA